>PLUZ01000101.1:0-147 GCA_003162995.1 Methylocapsa sp.
CAACCGCCGTCGATCTCAACGACCCCGCTTAAAATCGTCGTCGCAGAGTCCGATGTCAAAGCGCATCGCAACTTGTGAAGTAAGACGAACGCGGTTTTGGCATGAAGACCGAGGTTGCGGCTCAACTGAAGGCTGCTCAAGCCTTTG
>PLUZ01000101.1:188-2505 GCA_003162995.1 Methylocapsa sp.
ATTTGAACACGCGACGACACCGATAGGTATAGACGGCGGGGCAGCTGCAATGGGGGCAGACCGGAGCGGCGTCAGTATCTTCCCATCGCATCTCGCAGAGCATCTTGTGGGCTGCGTCTTCGGACAAATCGCAAAGATCGACCAGCGACAGAGTCCGCGCTGCCGCGGACATGAGAAAATGTTGCGCCACGGCAGAGATCCATAAAAATGGCCATGGCTTTTTTTTCAATATAGCGAAGCTGACGTCTACTTTAAGTAATTGATTTCATTGCTTGGTGCATCTGCTCCATGATGCCGCAAACTTGGTAATTTGCAGGGGACATGAAGAGCCGTATGAGGCGAGAGTCTCACGTACGGTTCTGGGAGAGCCCGAGGGGGAAGTTCCCTCGGGCGACTCGACCGATGATCAACCTTCGGCACTTCTGCCAGGGTTGATCTTACATGTCGCGTTGTACTTTATTATGAGATTCTCGGTAATTCTGCAAGTTGCTGCAGTTTATTGCGAGATAGACTCCACTTAGCGTCTCAAGATTGTTGCAAATCTGAGACATACATGGTCGTTAATTCTGGTGTAAAATCAATCGTTTCTTCGCACTTGTCTCTCTTGGCAGTGGCTTAAATATTTGTCCAACGTTAGGAACCTCGTATCTCAGGTTTAGTACAATAAGCAAAGTAATAATCTCATGATTAAGTACAATGTCTCAAATTAAGTGCAATTCTAAGCTATTGAAAATGCATATTTTGGCGTCTCACGATAAAGTACAGCGCGACAACGGTAGTGAAAAAAGGCCATGCCGATTTCCTTCAAAGAAAGCCAAGAGATTTTCTATTATTTCTACATACTAAGAAGTATTTTGCGAGCATCGGATTGCGACGAGCTTGAAAAAGTCCCGCTCAAGGCTCGCGTGACGAATTTCAGCTCTTCCTTAATCTCGCCATTGATGGGACGACAGCTACCTTCCGGCAACGCCAAAAATCACCGGCCCAAATGCAACGCGGGATAGCAATCGCCCGGGATAATAAGTCCCGGCTGTTTGCCCGGCAGCTATGACAGCGCACGACTTGAGCAAGATGACGTAGCCGCGCCATCGATGCAGCGGCCCCGGACCCTTTCGTGCGCCTCGAAATAGGCGTGCTCACGAAAACTTTCGATGAGAGCGCGGGCGTCGGCCGAAGCGCTCGGACAGCCGAGCATTGGACCTCTTTCGAGGGAACGCGACGGATTGCAAAGCGTTAACTGCGCAGATTGTCTACCGTAACGGCCAAGTCAAACCAGTCTAAGCGAATTTTTAACGAGGAATCAGAATTCAGAGGAGAACGTAGAGAATGAAAATTTTGACTCTTCTCCTTGGATCGCTTGCCGCAAGCATCGCGTTCGGCGGAGCCTTCGCGCAGGTCTTCGCGCCACAAGGAGGTTATAATTCACCTCCGGCATATGGGGCGTCGATTAATCCGCCGGGCGCGGAAGGGCGATCGGCAACTCGGCCTAGGTATCCCTACCATCACTCCGGGACGCGCGGCCGGCTGGGCCGGGGCGCGAATCCTAGGCACCCAGAAGGTCCTGGCAACCCTAGAGACTAGCGGCCTTGCCACGGCCTGAAGCGCTCGGGAAATTCACGCAACCAAGTGCTCGGAGTAGATAATCGCTGATTATGCGGCGAGAATGCACATCTATTTTTGGGCGCCGTTCGTCTTTGATATGAAATTCCCGGGGGTTGGACCGATCTTTCCGATCCGGTGCATGCATTAGGCTATAGCGTCTATCCGGCACTGCCTGAACGCAAATGTCGAACCGACTCTGAGCTTAATCGATCCGTGATTCTGCCGGGTCGCGTATTTTGAAGCTTGCCGCGCTTGATTTGCTGGCCGCCGGAATACGCCTGGTGAGATCCTTTATCTTTGGCTACGCGCGGAACCGCATGCGCCTCCGGGCGGAAATTAGGCCCGCGCGTCAGCACCGGCGAGGCCAATCGCGATCCCTTGCCGCCTGGCAATTTCGAGCTTGACGGCGGTCCAATAGCGAGCTGGGCGCGCGCCATCGATGCAGCGGCCCCGGACCCTTTCGCGCGCCTCGAAATAGGCGTGGTCATTGAGGCTTTCGATGAGGCGGCGGGCGTCGGCCGCGATTGCCGCTTTCCATTCGGCGCGGCGCCGGATCAATCCAAGGAGCATAGCCAACCTTCACTCAACCAATGAGAGCACAACCTATATACAATCATAAAGAGTAAAAATCAACCGGAAATTACAATGCCTACATTCCATCCAAGACCATGACCGCTTCAAATGTGATCGCTCACGCGTAACCGGGGCAAATTTC
>PLUZ01000306.1:0-711 GCA_003162995.1 Methylocapsa sp.
TCTTGTTCCTCCGCGGCTCCCAGACTCCCGTAAGGTCTGCGAACGACCTCTAAGATACCGCGGCTTTCATGGTCCCCTCTCACAAGCCGCCACGCGGATCGTCATATCGATTTCTTCCTCAGTCAGCGCCCCTTGCAATCTCAATTGAAACAAAAGAGCGACGAGCGCGATGAGCTTGTGCTGCAGAACGCAAACAACCCGCTGTTCTAACCTCGTTAACAGCCTGCTCACGACTTCCTCGACAACGGCAAAGAAGATGCATCTTGATCACAATCAATTCGACAATTTTCGACACGCTGTGGAACGTTATGGACCGCAGAGGGTTTAACTGCGTAGGTGGCGGTGGCGCAGAGCGCCAAAACGGCCAAGTAGAGACAGTTTGACGGTCCAATCCCCTATCATCTGGGAAATATCGGCTAAGGGCTCTGATGTGCGGCGAGCGTGGTTAGGGTTCGGAGATTTAAATAGATGCCATCTCACCGCGCAAAGCTCGCGTGGCTTCTCATTCTGACGGCTGTTTTCTTGACCTCCCAAGCAGCGTTCGCGGATTGGAACTCTGCCCCTGAGAATGTAGTCCCGGGGCACCCGACATGGATTTTCACGCCCAATAGTACTTTGCCCAATGGGAAGCATGGCCTCATCGTGGTATTGCACGGGTGCAATCAGACCAATGATCAACTCAAACAGTTCGGGAATCTCGAAGGGGCGGCC
>PLUZ01000306.1:728-3602 GCA_003162995.1 Methylocapsa sp.
GCGACCCGGTGCAGGTGTATGTCGTGGGTCTCTCCTCGGGGGGTGCCCTGAGTTTAGTCCTTGGCTGCATGGCTCCAGATCTCTACGATGGCGTCGGCGTCATCGCGGGTCCATCGGTGGGAAGCGCGCAGTCCGGGGCAACGGGTTTTGTCCCGGACATAAACGTGGATGACGCAATCAAAGAATGCAATGCTCTAGCAGGCGACAAAAGCTCGTCCTTTGCGACCCAGGTGGCGATTATCGCATATGGCGACATGGATAAGAACGGCCCGGACGCGGACTTTCCTTATAATGGCGAGGATATCAACCATCCGGGCCAGTATGCCGTAGTCAGCGTTAACTGGAGCGACGACAACATTCGCATCTTACGATCGATTTACGGGGACAGTACCCTTGGCGCTGCAATCAACATTCAGAGCAACATGGGCGTTGAGCGTGACGCTACCACCAACGGCCGGACTCAATTGGCCGAGTTGGTTTTCTTCAATATTGGTCACGCGTGGCCTGCTGGCACAGGCCAACCCAATAGTGCGAAGTCGGGCGGCCTTTGGATGGCTCAGTCAGGCCTCAACTATCCGCAGTACATTGCCGGATGGTTCCTCCGGAACAACCTGCGGGCCAAATGAAAGCTATCCAGTTCGGCGCCGGCACGGTGACAGCAGTGAATGGCAACAAGCTCACTATCGATTTCGACAAGGCCGGGCGGAAAGTGGTCTAACTCTTTTTGAGTCTCGATGAATATGCGCTTAGATAAAGTTGCGGCGTTTCGGGTTCGGCACCGGAACCGGAACCGGCGCTTCACGCACTGAATTTCGAATCCATGACCATGTCTTGAAGGGCAATTGGCACTCAATAAGGGGGCGATCCGGAATAAGCGGTGTTCGCACTGGACGCTTCGACGATCTCCGCGACGCGGCGACGTCGGCACGGATTGCGAAGCGATGGCAGCCCCTCGCCGACGTCATTGTAGCGGACGCCCCGACTAAAAAGATGATCGTCGAGATCGCGACTTGATCACGCCGTGGGATTTTGTCCCGGCTGTGAAGGGGCCCTTCGGACAGCATGGCGTTCCAAAGTGGAGGTGTTGAATGCTATTTGAGAGTGGCCGCATGGGACATTGACATTCGAAGCGACTATCGAACCTGGTATTCCGAATTTTAGCCGGCGTGATGGTGTTCGTGCATGTATCTGTACCCGACATATTTCATCGACCTCGGACTTCGCGCCCTTATGCGCAACCCGTTTTTCAGTCTCACGCGGCTCTCCCTCAAAGAAGGTGAGAGCGAGTTTCGCCCGCTGGAAGGAGGGGAGGGACTCGTGGTGACGCTCGGCCCGAATACGTCCTTTTTTGATCGGCCTAGCAGGTCTGTTTGTCGATGGCCCGGAACGAAAACTATTCCGCGTCAGAGCCCCCATCCTTTGCCGGAACGCTCGTGGATAATGAATGAGCTCAGTGCCTTCTTGCACATTTTTTGTGGCGGTGGAGACGTGAAATTCAACTTGATTACCACTCTAGCGAAGCAACGGGAGATTTTATTGACAGCCGGCGACGGCAACGTCGTCGAAAAAATCGATCTGACGGACCTCGCCAGGGAAGGCGTGCCACCGCTTCACTTTTTACAACCTGCCTATCTTTGTTCATCTGCCAATGTGGTGCTCCAAGCCGTTCCATGTGATGCGTCCGCCATGAGTTGGGCGCGAGCGCCTTATATCTATAAGACATACCCCTTCGATGATTTTTCGAAACCCGCTATTTTATGCCTTTCCGGCCGCACTATAGTGTGGTGTGAACGGTTGCAGCCGGGCGAGAGTCGAGACTTTGCTCTTGGAAACGTTATCGCGGCGAGTGCGAATGTCGCCGCCAAGCTGCGGCCAACCAGTCAGTGCCATCCTGACGACCACAAAGCTGCTATCTTCGAAGAAAGAAGCGCCAGAGTGGACGAAACGCAATCGGCATCCAAGGAAGCTGTGGGGAAGCGCGCGATCAGAGCTCGATTCCGGGAATTTGCAGCTGCGTCGAAAATACTTTTTGAGTCGATAAGAGCCCGCGAGGGATTTCTTGTTTGCGAATTGACCAATCATTCCGCCAAGCCAGCCTATGTCTTTATTCAGCTCAACAAGGGCGTATTCTATGGCGGCTCCGGACTTGTCGGCTTCGCGATCAGAATCATTTCCACTTTCTTTCGATTGTCGCATGTGTCGATGAGCTGCTAACTTGCGGTATCATGGCGCAAACACACCAAGCATGTGGCTGACGTCCTGTCGGCTTGCGGGTGATACTTGCCTCGATCGTTTTGGAATCGAGGATGGGATATGGAGGAACGTCACGTCGTGTCGGCACTGGTCAACAAACGGGCTGAGATTGCCGGCATGATCGCCCGAGCAGAACAGCAGCTTGGCCAATTTCGCGCCGATTTGGTTCATCTCGACGCTGCCATCCGTCTATTTGCTCCCCGAATGGAACCGAAGCTAATCCCGGCGAAGAGGATTCGCCAATCTGATCTTTGGTTCGAGCAAGGAGAGTTACCGCGGTGCGTGCTGGACGCGCTTCGCCGGGCGGATGAGCCCACACCTCGCTAAGGCCGTGATGATCGACAAAGGTTTCGACCCTACCGATCGCCCCAGCTTCGCACGCGTTCAATGGAAAGTCAGAGACACTTTGACTCGCCTCAACAAACGCGGACTACACGCTTCGGACGGCGCGAGCCATGGCGTCCTCTGGCGGATCGCCGATCACGCGGCTTGACGCTGTTCCGCCTTTCGGCAATGGCGCTGCCAATATCCAACCCAGGGACGTGACGGCGGATGACCAAGCGTTAAACGGCCACATGCTTTGAATTGGGTTTCGGTAACTTCTTCACTGGTTGCCGATCA
>PLUZ01000086.1 GCA_003162995.1 Methylocapsa sp.
GCCGTCTTGCCGCTGCCGGCGCTGCCAACGATGATGAGGGGCGAGGGAGTGCGAAAGACGGCGTCCTGCACGTCGTCGAAGGAAATCGGCTTGTCGAGCAGATGGACAATCGTCCGTTCAGGATTCAGATAGCGCAGCGATTGCGCTTCCTTTTCGGCCTCGGCAGCATCGCAATCGACGATTTTGTCCTCGTCAATGACAGCGCCTCGCAGGAAGCGCGATTTTTCGTAATCGTGATTGACGATTACTTCCAGCATCAGGGCGCAGATGTCGTCATTGTGCCGGAGGAGGCAAAAGATCAGGCGGTCTGCGTCATTGAGCCGGGCGCGGTAGAGTTTGCCATGTCCAGCGCCCGCCAACTTGCGTACCTGAGCTGCGCGAAAATCGCCGTTGGCAATCGCGGCTACCACCTTGCGGTAGGCGGGCTTTACCCGCGAAGTGTCCAGATCAGCGAATTCGAGGATCTTCATTGGACAACATGCTTCGAACGATATCCTGTGGACCGATTCGCGGCGAGAAAAGGCCACGCGTATTCCGCTTGCGAACTTGGACTTTACGTCTTTTCCAGGCGACAAAACACCTTGTTCGGCGCTCGAAAAAACATAAATCAGACGAATTGTGCAAATAGGCTGGGTTTGTCTTTGAGGGGATACCTAAAACTACGAACACGGTGAGCAGGACGTGCCCGCCGGAGGGCTGCGAAGTGTCTATCTCGAATTCAAGGTCGATCTTGTATGGATGCTATCTGGCGGTGAGTTCGGCAAGTAATCCATTGCCGAGCTCGCGTCGCATGCTGCCGGCTGAGGCCCGTGTCGGTTCGGTTTTGTGTTATTCCTAATTTGTGACATCGGCACCATATCAAGGGACGCGCGGAGGGCGACAAGGATTGTCCGTGTCTGGGGCTGGCGATCGCTACCATGCAGGAGGGCGGGCCGCGCGTCGTCCGCGGTGCGGCCGCTCATCTGCATGTCATCTACATGCCGCCGGCCGACCCCGTCGCCGCGATCGAGAGTTGCGCCCGGTGAAGCTGCGGCTCGTTGCCGTGCGCTCGTTGATCGTGCTGAGTGAGAGCAACCAATTCGTCAGGCCGGTGCCGAATCTCCCGCCGCCCCTGATGTGGGCGGCCATTTCGGCGGCATCCCGCCAGCGCTGTTTGCGTGGGTCAAACGCCGTTTCGTGGCGTTGCGCGCGGCGCGGCCCATGTGAGCGTGCCGTGCACCGAATAAGGGCCGCGCGAAAGCCGCAAGTCTTATTCGCGCGGCTCGCTCCCAAGATCGTGGAACGTCATACGGCGAGTGGCTGCGATGATTCAAAATAGTCAATCGAAGCATGAAAGCCTAGATCGCAGTCCAGGGCCGGCGATCGCTCAGGTCAGTTCCAACTGGCCACGGTGTTGGGTGAACAAGCACGCGCCGATCAACGATCCGGCGCGCTACCGACTTTAGAAGCTCGGCATGGGGAATACTTCCGAAGTAGTCCGCGAGGTNNACGACTTCCGGGTGGCCACGAAACAGCAGCTCTTCCACCTCGACCACCGCCTTTTGGGCGTTTCGCCCGGGACGGTAGGCGTATAGCTCTGGTGGAAGATCGGCTTCGAAGATCGGTTCCAGCACCAGCATCGCTGCTGTCATGCAGACTCGATCACGCAGGGTCGAGATGCCCAGCGGCCTGAGTTTGCCGTTGACCTTCGGTATGAACACTCGTCTGATAGGGTCCGGTCGGTAGGTCTCCTGCCTGAGCGCAAGCGCCAGTTCGCCANNCCCTTGTTGGAGCGGCACTGGGCATAGGCATGCGCCAGAATATCTTCGCGGCTGATCTTGTCGTAGAGGGCGTAGAAGCGATAGCCGGCTTCTGCCTTCGCTTTCGCGTGCAACGCCGTCTGCAGTTTCTGAACGCTCTGCGGAGTTGTTAGGTTGCCCAATCTCCAGGTCCCTCACTACGTCTTGCGTTTGTCTTGAACTGAGGTCCCTTCCCTCCACCGAAGTTACCCGGTTTCAGCGGTACTACGAACCTCTCCGCCACCCCAGAGCGCCCGACCTGTCCCTCGCGGGCGTCCGGTTGGTCATCCCTGACCACGTTCTGGGGCTTCCCGTGTTGCGTGCGCTTTCCTTGTGTACGTGCTGCCGCCACTGCCCCGGTGCAGCGGCTGGGCGCCTTCTTCGCTCTTCTCGCCCAACCGTATCAGCCTTCCCCGAATCCACTTTCGGGTCGGCCTGCACATCGACCTTTTCGAGGTTTGCTCAGCGTTCACTCGCGTTGCGGCCCGCACACTCGCGCCGTCACCAAATTCGTGACAGCTATCCGAGGGCTTCAGACATTTCGTCGCCTCCATGCCTGCCCCAGTTGCTTCCGGCGGGAGCGGTTGGCCGGGCGGGGGCTTGCACCCGCTGGAAAGCGCCGCCTTTTCACGGCGCACGTTGAAAGCCGCCATTCGCTAAAGCCGCCTGAATGACGGTAGCGCAGAGACCGCACCGGGCTCATACCCCTCGCCCGCTCAGATCCCTACGAGCCTTCAAGCAACGGCAAGATTAGGTGCACGCGAGTACCCCGGCTGTCGCTCTTCCGCTCGACCTGGCCGGCAAGCTGTTGGGCAAAGCCGTCGACCAGCCTGCGGCCGAGCCCGGTATCGGCCCGTTGAGGATCGAACTCGCCGGCGAAAGCATGCGCCGGACCCGAGGAAAGCAGTAAGCATGCGGCGAGGGCC
>PLUZ01000450.1:0-184 GCA_003162995.1 Methylocapsa sp.
CCGCCCGATCGATTCACATCGTTGATGTGCTGCCCGCTCCACCCGATAGTCGCCGTTCAGCCGGCGAGTTCGTCCTGGGCACAGGCGGCGTCAGGTCGGCGATCCGCAGCTATACTGATCGCGCAGGCGGGACATTGTATTGTCTCGGCACTTGGCACAGCCACCTTGCGGTCTCAGGCCCCTC
>PLUZ01000450.1:223-4280 GCA_003162995.1 Methylocapsa sp.
GTCGAATTCCTGCCCGTGGGCGAAAAATCCCGCGCCGGCGATGCCATCGCAATACGATACGGCGAGCCCAACAACTTTCAGCTCATCGTTGTCGACGGCGGGACGTCCGCCTCCGGTGAGACGCTAATGGCGCATCTGACATCGATTTGTGGCGGCGCCGTACCGATCGTGCGCGACTTGGTAATCACCCATCCGGATATCGATCACTCCTCTGGTGCCCGCATCGTACTCGAGAAAGCCGATGTGCGCCGTGTCTGGACACATGTCCCTTGGTGGCATGCCGAGGCGGTCCTGCCGCACCTTCAGGATACANNACGGTGGACTGTCGATGGCCTGACCAGGCGCCTGAAGGCCGAATACGACGTCATCAACGAGATCGTCACTACGGCCGGCACGAAGGGAGTCCCGGTCTTCGAGCCGTTTGCCGGTGCCGCTATCGGGCCATTCACCGTGCTGTCGCCACCGCGGAACATCTACCCGCAACTCGCCGCTCAGTTCCCGGATACGCCACGGGCATCCGGCGATATGTCCGACTTTGCGGATCAAGGTATCTTCAAAGCGGTGTTCGAGGCGCTCGCCAAGACCGCCGCTAGCATTTTGGAAGCTTGGGAGTTNNCGAAACGGGTGCCCGCAACGAAAGCAGTGTTGTCCTCTACGGTCGGTTTGATGGATGGAAGCCCATCCTTTTGACTGGCGATGCGGGAAATCTCGGCCTGGGATGGGCGGCTTCTTTCGCCGAGGCGTGCGGCCTTGCGCTGCGAAACTTCGCACTGGTGCAAGTGCCGCATCATGGCAGCCGCCGAAACGTGGGCCCAACGATCCTTAACCGCCTGGTCGGACCCGTGGTGCCGGAGGGANNTGCCCACCCGCGCAAGATCGTAATGAACGCCTTCATGCGTCGCGGCGCACGCGTGCTTGGGACGCAAGGCGTTGCGACCTGCTTCGGTTCGGGGTTCCCGCAACGCGCGGGATATGGCCCGGCCGCAGCCATGAACTTTTCTCCGGTTGTCGAGGCCTATGACGATGACTGAAACGGCGCGCTTGTTTCGGATATTTGATCGCTACGACATACTCGCCCGAATAACACCGGGGCTCCTGGCGCCGCTTGTTCCGGGGATCAGCTTGNNTCTCCGGGAACATCTATCGGACCATCGGATCGGGCGTCGTGATGATCGGCCTCTCTTTTCTGTTCGCGAGCTTGGCCCGTTCTCGCGGACGTGCCGTTCAGCATACGCTCAAGCAGCGATGGGGCGGGTTTCCAACGGAGATCGTTCTGCGATTTCGCGATAGCACGATCGAGATGCCGACCAAGCGTGCATACCACGCGGCGCTACAGGACCTCGCGCCGGACTTCCGGCTCCCAGATGCCAGCGCAGAAGCACAGGATCCGGACGCAGCCGATGGCATTTATCGAGCGGTGATCCGTCGCCTAATCGACCTACGTCGCGGCCCCAAATATCCACTCATCCACAATGACAATATCGCCTATGGTTTCTGGCGCAATCTGCTGGGCATGAGAGAGGCGGCACTCGTATTGGCAGTCTGCGCGTCAGCCGCCATCGTGGTAACGCGAACCACCCAAACGACGACCGGCGACACGGCGCTCTGGGCGATCGCTCGGGATGCACCTGCCACCCAGGTCACGGCGGTTGTGCTCCTCTTCCTCTGGATAGCCTTTCTTCTGATCATCGTTCGACCGCCACGCGTCTGGGACGCGGGCGTGGCCTATGCCGAGCGGCTTCTGGCGTCGCTCCCTCCTCCGTCTGCCACCAAGCCGAAGGGCCGATCACCGAAGGGGAAGAACCAAGGCACACCTTGAAAAGTTAGTCCGAATGACGTTCATTTGGCTTCGGAGGTAATTATTGTCACGGCAGCAAAGCGCGATCGACGGCTTCGGGAAGAGCGGCTCGGGTTCCGGGTCGACGAACCGACCAAGGCTCTGATTGAGCGGGCAGTTCAGCTCGAACAGCGCAAGCAGACTGACTTCTGCATGATGGCACTGACGGACGCCGCCAGAGGGACGATCGCGGAGCAAGAGACGCTCGTTCTCTCCGACCGGGATCGAGCCGTCTTCTTCGATGCCTTGATCAATCCTCCTGCGCCGAGTGAACTGCTTCAGCGGGCGTTTGCGGAGCACAAGCGCCGGGTCGTGCCGGCAGGGTAATTCTGGACCGGTCCCGTGATTTTCCCGCTA
The DNA here is from genome assembly GCA_003162995.1 of Methylocapsa sp. Lineage (GTDB taxonomy): Bacteria > Pseudomonadota > Alphaproteobacteria > Rhizobiales > Beijerinckiaceae > Methylocapsa. Next base: position 2,418 of record PLUZ01000450.1, read on the forward strand.
CGTATTTTCCCGCGAAGCACTTCGCAAACTCCTGGTGTGTTTTCAAAGTGTTATGAGTCAAAAGCGGTCTCGGCAAGCACGTGAGAATTGAGAATATCGGGCAGTGGGTCAGTTTGAAATCACGGGGCGAAAATTTCTTTTGGGAATTTTTTAAAAAAATTCGGCCGCCGATTGTACATAGCCCGGCAACCTATATGAGGGGACGAAGAGCATTCGGCTGCGGATAAGTTGATGGAACGGCTGGCAAAGACGCCGAAGTCGCGGAAGCCTGCTGGCAAGCCATCGACCCATACACCAACAAACCTGAAACGATGACTTTCTATTATTGCTGTTTCGCGAATCGCCCCAACGACCGCATCATGGTCGCGCATACAAGGAGGCCTCTGATGAACCAGCGTGGCAGTAAAAAGAGCGTTCCGCCGTCCGTGGGCGCAGATGTGAGTGGTATAGAGACGCTGCTCAACCGCAATCTTCCGGAAGTTTTCGGTGAAGGTGATCCGGCTCGCCGAAGGGCCGCATTTTATCAAATTAACGCAGCGGCTAACTGATTGTTGGCCTTTTGGACTTCTGAGGATACAAAATCCCCACACCCAATTGTTGTCGTCCTTAATTGGGTGAATATCGCAATCCGAGATAATTCCTTGAATGCGCCTCAGTCTCGCATTGACGCGGAGAAGAGGAAACCAAAAACGCCGCGAACCTTGCCGCGCCTCCCGCGTCGGTGTGAAGCGTTTGGCGATCGTGTGTTTCAAAACCGAAAAGAGTGATCTTGTTCAGCACACTAGCCGGGACCACAATCAAAACTTACGGATTGGGCGCGACCTTCTCAACTCTACCCAATGTCAGGAAGACAATGAGGCCCCTTGGCCCCTTGGTGGCGGCCAGGTAGTCACGGACCTGGCCGCGGTAGAGCTCCACGAGCGCCGGATCAGGGTCAACGTCGCTCTTCCAGTCGATGACGGCATCGATTTTTCCATCGACGGCGATCGCCACGGCGTCGGCGACGCCCGAGGTCAGTTCCATGGTCATGCCATCGACCTTGGAGCCATACACCGGAACCTCGGACCGCAGCCGCGGTCGCAGCGCCACGATCTCGGGCAACTCGAGGCCTCGCAGCGTGCTGGCAGCCATCTCGACGCTGCTGGGACCGTCTGCGGGATCGGCGTTGTCGGCAACGCCAATTTGAGCCAGCAGCTCGGCGGCACGGGCCTGCAGCGCATCCTGCGCCTCCGGCGTTTCTCCCGTCAGGATCTCCTCAAGCAGCTTGTGCAGGGCCAGTCCGCGCTCGCGGCCGCCCTGGATGAGCGGCCGGTCGACGTCGGGTTGTTGGTCGGCCACGGCGTCAGGGCCAGCGAACACCAGGAACTCGGCGACAGTTTCGCCGATTGCCTGTTCGTGCCGGCTCGGCTGCCGCCATGTGATCCTCCGCTCGCCGGCGGCGATGCCGGTCGCCTCTGCTTGCCAGGTGGCGAGGTCCTGGGCGTTGGCGGCTATGGCCACCGGCGTGGCCGGAGACCCCGTGAATATGGAGGCGTCGAGCTTCGGGAGCGAGGCCAGGTCTAAGGCAAGCAGGCTGAGCCAATCGTCCTGCGAGCGTTCGCTTTGGAGCGGAAGCAGGAGCAGGTCCCTGGCGCGGGTCAGGGCGACATACCACAACCGCACGCGTTCCCGGCGCTGCTCATCCGCTTCAGCTTGCTTCACGGCGTCATAATCGGGGTTGTCGAAGCCCAGGATCCCGAAGTGCACGGAATCGTCCTGCCGCCGGTACAGGAACTGGTCTTTCGAACGCAGTTTCGTCATCGAGTTGATGGGGATGACGATGGGCCATTCGAGGCCCTTCGACGAATGCATTGTGACGATGGA
>PLUZ01000220.1:0-379 GCA_003162995.1 Methylocapsa sp.
GGGAGGCCTCGCGGCCTGACGTTCATGCTTGCGCAGGATTGTGATCGAGATATACGAGGGCGCAAAGCCGTAGAGCCGATCACGCGCTTCCCGGACGGACCTGCGCGGCAGCGCAAGATCGTCCATATCGATATGGACGCTTTTTTTGCCTCGGTGGAGCAGCGCGACAATCCAGAGCTACGCGGAAAGCCGGTTGCGGTCGGCGGATCGCGCGAGCGCGGCGTTGTCGCCGCCGCAAGCTATGAAGCGCGGGAATTCGGCGTGCGCTCCGCAATGGCGTCCGTCACCGCAAAGCGCAAATGTCCGAACCTGATCTTCGTAAAGCCGCGCTTCGATGTTTACAAGGCGGTCTCGCTCCAGATCCGCACGATTTTCGCCG
>PLUZ01000220.1:474-2828 GCA_003162995.1 Methylocapsa sp.
AAGATGAATCGGCTCGGGATCAAAACCGGGTTCGATCTCAGAGAGCAGACGCTTGCCTTTTTTCAGCAGCATTTCGGCAAGCCGGGGCCATATTACTACTGGATCGCCCGCGGCGTGGACGAACGACCAGTTCAGCCCGACCGGATCCGCAAGTCTCTTGGTGCGGAGAACACTTTTTCCACCGATATCTTCACGTTCGAAGCCGCATGCGAGGCACTCCTGCCGATCATCGAAAAGGTATGGCGCATTCGCGAGGGAGCAGAGATCCACGGGCGCACGGTGACGCTGAAAGTGAAATACGCCGATTTCCAGCAGATCACGCGAAGCCGGACGGGTCAGTCGCTCTTTTCAACGCGCGCCGAAATCGAGCAGCTTAGCTGCGCGCTGCTCGAGCCACTGTTCCCTGTCGCAAAAGGCATCCGCCTTCTCGGCATCACCTTGTCGTCGCTCAGTGAGAAGCAGCTGGAACGCGATCCCCAACTCAGCCTGTCACTTTAGGCTGACGTATTAATCTAGCGAAAATGAATTGATGATTTCATGCGAGGTAAGAGCTAGGGCGAAATTCTACGCCATTTGNNATTTGGTATTGCGTTTTGCTGCCCGGTCGAGCTGTTGTCTACCGTAAACTCAATTTGGTCTCACACGCCAGGCGGAACAAGGTTACAGTAACAGCAAGTCTCCGCAGCCCTTCATAGTTATGTCAGATATCAGATCGCAACAACGCATAAACGCGGTGCATCCATTGCTCCCGTGCAGGACAAAGCCACTTTTGGGAGCCGATGTGATGACAGGCGGTGAAGACGCGACGCAGATCTTGACCGGTGCGACATCGCTTCCGCCAGTCAGCGTAACGACGTGGCAGCACGTGATCGTGTCACTCCTCTGGTTTGCCTTGTCCGCGCAGTGGATGACTGTCGTGCCGATCATCGTGCCGGATCAGGTCGCGGTCATCCTTGGCGGTGACAGCGCTGCCAAGGAGGCGATCAGCGGCATCATCCTCGCGGCCGGAGCTGTCGTGGCACTCGTCGTCGCGCCACTCTCCGGCGCGCTTTCGGACCGCTCGCAACATCGGTACGGACGACGCCGGCTTTTCCTGATCGCTGGAGTCCTCGGCAGCTGCGTCGGCCTCTTGCTGCTGCTTCCGTTCGGCCCCGGAGCGAGCCTCTGGCTCTACGCGGCGGCGTTCATCTTCCTGCAGTTTTGGTGGAACTGGGTCGCAGGTGCCTACGCGGGCCTTATCCCGGACGTTATAGCCGAACACGAACAGGGTCGCGCAAGCGCGTGGCTGAACATCCTGTCGGTCGCTGGGACCGTGGCCGGTAACGCTATCGTCGTCGCCACGTATAAAACCGGACACCCTTCCGGCACNNTCGCAATTCTCGTGGTGATGCTTAGACACGTTCGTGAGCCGCCACCGGCCAGGCAGCGTTCTGCGTTCGTTCTCGGGGAATTCCTCCGCCAGTTTTATGTGGACCCGAGCGCTCATTCGAATTTCTACTGGGTCCTCGTAACGCGCCTTCTAGGAAACATGGGCATATGGTCAGTCTTCACATTCCTGTTGTTCTACTTCAAGGACGTGATCAGGGTGGCGGAGCCGGCCCAAGTGCTGCCGGCGCTGCTCGGTATCGGTGCCGTGCTCGCGGTGCCCGCCAGCCTCATCGGCGTCCGCCTCGCCGCGCGCTACGGCCTCGTTCGTATAACCCAGATCACGAGCTGGATCATGGCGGTCTGCGCACTCTACTTCGCGCTCATCGCATTCTACCCAAGTCTTGCGCTAATGGTTCCAGTCATTCTGATCTACGCGGCGGCCTTTGGCGCCTATCAAGCCGTCGACTGGGCACTGGCCCTAAAGGTGCTACCGAGCGCCGAAGCGGCCGGGAAGGACATGGGTATCTGGCGCATCTCAATGGTGCTGCCGCAGATCCTGGGGCCGGCAGTCACGGGAGGGATGATATCGGNNTCTGGCTCATGCTCTCGGCCGCCTGCATCCACGAATGCCTATCGGAGCCGACCGCTGTTTTCACAGCTTCGCCACGGATTGGCGGCGATGCGGCAGGTTCCGCGGTTCAACCGATTGTCCGCTTCCGAACGGCCAGACCTTGGGATTTGGGCGGATCGGCCTCACCATGGGATCCCCTCTCGGCGCAGGGTTACGAAGTTAAGCAATTGAAACCAATTATTGTCTTTGGTGCCTCCCCGCCAATCGGGGATCAGACCTCCGAGCTGGTTTATCCTCAAGCGGCGTCCCGTCCAGAGGGTGTGATCAGGTTCGGTGTTCGAGCAGGTCCTTGCGCGGCTGCAGGCCGCGCTCCACCCCATCGGCGGCAGCGAACAGATCGCAAGGATCTCCGATC
>PLUZ01000009.1 GCA_003162995.1 Methylocapsa sp.
GCTCCGCTCGGCAGCATAGCCGCGACGACGCCGATCAATGCAAGCGGCGCGACCGCAAACACCAGGAACAAGCGGTGAAAGCTTTGCAGCTGGATCATCAGGATCGTGGCCATGATAAAGAGCATCAGCGGAACGACGGCCGCTATCGGAGCCTGGCTCTTAGCGCTCTCCTCCACGGAGCCACCAACCGCCACCGTATATCCTGCCGGCAGCCCCTTTGCGAACTCCTCCACCTTCGGCGCGAGTTGGTCCACGACGGTCTTCGGCTGCACCGTGTCAAGGGTGCTTGCCTTGAGCGTGATCGTGGGAAGCCGCGACCGCCGCCATATTGTCGGCCACTCTATTTCGTAGCGCAGTGTGGCTANNGACCCACCACATTCACCAGGTAAATGCTGTCTTTCACCTGAGTGATCGAGGTGCCGTCAAGCACACCGTTCAAGGTCGTCGCAATGTCTTCGGAACTAACGCCAAGCTGGCGCGCCTTGTCCTGCAGAACGTCCACCTTGACGACGCGCGCTGGCTCCATCCAGTCGAACATCACGTTGTCGAGGTGCGGATTGGCTCGCACGATGCCGGCAAGTCTTTGGGCAAGTTGGCGGACCTCGGCGATGTCGGGCCCGCTGACCCGATACTGCACAGGGCGTCCGACCGGAGGGCCGACCTCTAGCAATTTGACGAAGGTGTCAGTACCCGGAAAAGTCTTCCTCAAATAGGTTTCGAATTGAGCCTTGAGGCGGTCGCGCGCCGCGATGCCGCCCTTGGTCACAACGACGATCTGGCCAAACCAGGTGTTCGCTGTTTGCAAATCGAATGACAGCACAAAACGCGGAGCGCCGGTTCCGACGTAGGTCGACCAATCATCAACTCCGGCATTTCCCTGCAGCTGTTCACGCTCGAAGCGAGCGATCTGCGCATTGGTTTCGATGATCGATGCGTTCTCAGGCAGGTTCCAGTCAATGATCAGTTCGTCGCGGTCCGATGACGGAAAGAACTGCTGTTGCACGAATTTCATGCCAAACAGGGCAAGCGCGAAGGCCGCAACCGTTACCCCGATGGTAATCCAGCGATGATGCATGCAAACGACAAGCACACGAGAGAAAATCTGTCCGATTCGTCCTTTCGACTCATGATGAGCTTTCATCTTAGCTGGCAGGATCGTGACCCCGAGCAACGGGGTGAATAGCACCGCGACAATCCACGATACGATCAAGGAGACCGCAATCACGACGAACAGAGTGAAGGTGAACTCACCGGCGTTGCTGCNNCCAAGGGATCGCCTACTTCCAGCCGCGCCACCATCATTTCGACGGCGATCATTGCGTCATCAACCAGAAGACCAAGGGCGATGATCAACGCGCCCAGCGAAATGCGCTGCAGCGAAATTCCGGTATACGCCATCACAACAAACGTGATCGCAAGGACCAGCGGAATCGCGATCGCGACCACGAGGCCGGCCCGAAGCCCAAGGCTGAGAAAGCTGATGCCAAGGACGATGGCCACGGCTTCGAACAGCGCTTTCGTGAAGCCCGACACCGCGTGCTCGACGACCACCGGCTGATCCGANNAAGCAGGTCGGCCAAGATCTTCGACATTTCCTCCTTCAGCGTTTCGCCGAATTGCAGGAGGTTCGCTCCCGTTTTCATCCCGATGGCGAGAGCGATGGCGGGCTGACCATTGAAGCGAACCAATGTGGTCGGCGGATCGGCGTAACCGCGCGTGATGGTCGCCACGTCTGTGAGGGGAAAAAATCGATCATTTACCCGCAGATTGATCGCCTTGACATCTGCCTCCGACGCGAACTGCCCGCTGACACGCACGCTGATGCGCTCCGGCCCGGCCTGGAACAAACCGGACGGCGTAACGGCATTCTGGGCTTGCAAGGAGCTGATGATGGAGCGAGTGTCGAGCCCGAGTGCCGCGAGCTTCCGGGTGGAAAATTCGAGGAAAATGATTTCGTCCTGCGCGCCGAGAATGTCGACTTTACCGACATTGGGGACGGTCAGTACCTTCGCGCGGATTTTCTCGACTCGATCGCGCAGCTGACGATGGCTCAAGCCGTCGCTGGTGAAAGCATAGATGTTGCCGAAGACATCGCCGAAGCGATCGTTAAAGCCAGGACCGATCACCCCTTGCGGAAAGTCGGCCTTAATGTCCGCAATCATGTTGCGCACCCGTGCCCAGGTCGGAGCGACATCGGCGGCCTTGGTGCTATCCCGCAGATACACGAAAACCGTCGTTTGGCCGGACACCGTGACGCTCTTCGCGTAATCGAGCGACTCCAGCTCTTCGAGCTTCTTCTCGATCCTGTCCGTAACCTGGCGGGTCACCTCCTCGGCGGAGGCGCCCGGCCATCGCGCCTGGATCACCATAGTCTTGATGGTGAAGGCGGGATCTTCCTCCCGCCCCAGCTGCAGGTATGAGTAAAGTCCCGCCGCCATGAAGGCCAGCATGAAATACCAGACCAGCGAACGATGTCTGAGTGCCCAGTCGGAAAGGTTGAACGGCTTCATGGAGCGGATTCCTGTTCGATGCGGACTTTTTGTCCCTGCTCGAGGCTATGGATCCCGGCAGTCACGATCCGCGCGCCTGCGGCGAGACCGCCGGTCACTCGGATTCCCGCTTCGTCTTGAGCGAGATCGATCTTGTGCAGCGAAACGGTGCTGGAGGGAAGATCGACCACCCAAACGAAGCTCTCGCCATTCCTGGTAAGGACGGCAGACGCGGGCAGGCGCAGAATTGAGTTCTGGTAATTGCTGAGTTCCGCCGTAACGGTCGATCCAAGCCGGAAGATCGGAGGCGGATCGCTCAAGGAGATGCGGACTCGGCGCATGCGAGTTGCCGGATCCGCTTGCGGCGCAATCTCGCGAATTTGTCCCTCAACCTGGATGGTGGGAAGCATTTGAAGGCGGACTGTGAACGGCAACCCGATCTGCAGAGGAACCGGAAAATCGGCCCCGATGTCGACGACAGCTTCCCTGATATCTGGCCTCGCAACGGTCACCACGCGCTGAGCAGCCGAGACCACTTGTCCCACTCCCGCGCCCACGGCGGTGACCACACCGGCGAAATCAGCCTTCACCTGCGCATAACCAAGCTGCTCGATCGCTTCGGTCAGGCTTGCCTGTGCGCTCGCGACCGACCCTTCGGCGGCGGCGCGCGCCTGCACTGCGTCGTCGAGCCTCTGCTTCGTCGTGGCATCGCTTGTACTCAATCTCCGTTGCCGCTCCTCCGTAGCTTCTGCGTTCGCAAGTTGAGCCTGGCTCTTCGAAAGCTCGGCTCTGGCCGACCGCACCGCGAGTTCAAGCGCGGTGGAATCGATTGCGGCGACGGTCTGCCCTTGCACAACCGAATCCCCGACATTGACGGGGCGCGCGATCAGTCGGCCCTGCACCCGGAAACCGAGATCGGTCCTGAACCGGGGTTCCACAGTGCCCACAGCGATAGCGCTGCCCGACATTGTCGGTTCGACCACAGTGGACAGCACCGGCCGGATGGGCTCTGGCGCCTCCGTCTGCTGCTTGCAGCCGGTGGTGATCAGCGCTGAAACAAGAATGTTGGCGACGATGATGGCGCGCGTCCTCATGGCACGTCCCCGTCATAGGTCACGGGCTGGCCGGAGCTGAGCAGCTTGCCGCCATCGACAACGACGCGGTCTCCGGCCTCAAGGCCGCTCTTGACCATCACCGATCCGCCTTCGTACCCGCTGACGGTGACCGGCATCAATGATACCGTCCTGGTTGCCCGGTCGACTATCCAGACCGCGGGCCTTGACCCGATGGCCATCAAGGCGGTCCATGGCAGAGTNNCGGTCGGTTTCCATTTGCCGGTCCCCGCAACGGCGCTTCCTAGGGTCATCGCCGCGGGCGGAGATGGGATTGCCACCTTGACGCGGACCGTCGAGCTCTTCGGATCGACAGCGGGCGATACTTCCCTGACGTAACCCGTGGCTGTTACATGGGGATCCGAGACGAGCGCCAACGAGACAGGCCCGCCTGCGAACTCGCCAAAGAAAATCGATTCATAGATATCGAACACGGCATCGCGCTCTCCGTCCTGGGCGAGCGTGAAGACCGGCTGAGCCGCCTGTACCACCTGGCCGACCTCGAGATTGCGCGCGGTGATCAAACCCGATGCACCCGCGCGCAGCTCGGTATAGCTAAGCGCGTCTTTTGCTGTCCCCAGTTGCGCCTTCGCCGCTTCGAGCTTGCTCTCTGCGGTCCGCAGTCTTTCCTGTGCCTGATCGAAGGCCACGCGAGTGGTATAGCCAAAAGATATGAGATGGTTCTGGCGATCAAAGGTTGCTCTCGCCATGAGCAACTGGGCCTCCCCACTCGTCACCGCAGCGGTCGCGGCATCGAGATCGGCCTGCTGCTCGGCCGGATCGATCCGCGCCAGGACGTCGCCGGCATGGACGTGATCGCCGACATCAGCCAACCTCTCAACCACGCGCCCACTCACCCGAAATGACAGGTCGGCGCGAAAGCGAGCCTGAATCTCGCCGGTCAGCGTTACAGAACTTTGCCGATCGTGTGGACGCACAATCTCGGTGTGCACGAACGCTGCACGCTTGATCGAGGTGGCAGATCGATCATTGCAGGCGCTCAAGGGCGCGGCCAGAAGCGCGACCACAAGTGTCGCACTTATGTGCCTCAGACGAGGCGTGCCGGCCCTTCGTACGGAATCAGCACAACGGGGTAAATGACGGTTCATGACATTTCCCTCGGAGCGGGAGAACGGCGGCGGTTTTACCCCTGCCGGGTTGACCGGCTGCTCAAGCCGGATATAAACTATACCGTATATTTTATTTTATTTGCACTTTTTTCCGTAACGTGTCAAGTCCCATTGTTCGCGGGGTGGAGCACTCGCGGTGTCGTGATTGCAAACGTGGGACGTATCTTGCCCAAGAATAGAAGCCCAAAGCGACCGCCGAACCGTCTCGGCAGACCGCCCAAGGACGTTGCCGGCGACGTCGAGGAGCGCATCCTCGATGCGGCCCAGCGGGNNCCGCAAGCAAACCGACGATTTATGCTCACTTTGCTGGGAAGGAGGCGCTCTTCGCCGCGGTTGTGGCTCGCGTCATGAACGGCTTGGCCAATTTCGACGGCTACGAAGCCAAGGGACGTACGCTGCAGGACAAGCTCATACGTCTCGGCACCGAGATTGCCGAAAAAACCATCGAGGATTTGGTCGGTGTAACTCGTGCGATCATTGCTGAAGCGGACCGACTCCCTGAGTTGAGCCGCCAGCTCCATGACGCGTCGCGGGATCGGGCTGCAAATGCCGTCTCTCAGGTCTTTAACGACGCCGCCCACATGCTTCCGGAGGCGCCAAAGGGACANNGAAAAGAAGTGCCGCCACGGCTCAGATCTTTATGGATCTCATTCTGCTCCCAATGCTCATGCGATCCCTGATGGGGCATGACACGAAAGCCCTTCGAAAGGAGTTGCCGTCCTTTATTCGCGAACGCGTCAGCTTTTTTCTCGCAGCTTGTGAAGCGGATCGGGGTCGGTAAGGCCCCTCCTCGTAGCTCTCGACAAGCATGAGGCTGCCATGCGGCGCTCTTTGCCTGCATAGCCGCTGCCAATTCCGACGGGAACGCACTTGGGGTTCTGCATTACGATTTGCAGTCTGGACCCGAAAGCCAAGCAAATACGGAATTCTGCCTCAGTTCCTGTTGCAAAGGCGCCTATAGTTTTCGCGCACGCAGAAGTTCTGGGCCAGCCCGGCCAAACGTTGCTCGCTTAAGAGCCTTGAGCCGGCTGATCTGTCCTTCCGTTTGGCCGTTGCTCCAGCTCTCAGCGATCGCATTTCTCATGGCGTCGATATCTCTTCGCAAGGTGCAGGCAAACCGCTGCATTGCATAGAGGCCGGATTGATGCACGTCCGTCAACCAGACTCCGAGCTTCGCGGCATTCTTGCTTCGAAGAA
>PLUZ01000271.1 GCA_003162995.1 Methylocapsa sp.
GGACAAGCTCTAAATGCAATTCGGTTCGATACCACGGGAGACTAAAACATGAACCAGCGCGCTCATAATACGCCAAATATCGTGTTGCTCAGAGGCGCCGCATTGTGGCTGTTGATGGCCTTGGTATTGGCATGGTGCATGGTGGGACTCAATTTTGACGTCCANNAAAGCGATCTTTCTGGGAAAGCAGACAAGGCTGATTCAGGCGCACATCGATTTTCTGTTGATGACCGCGTTGATATTGGGGTTTTACGCGGCACGGATTCCGCTCCATTGGTCGGTTCGCTGGGCGATGGTTCTTGGCGCCTTTGGAAATTCCAGCATATTTCTGCTGGAGTCCATTTTTCCCGTATTGGAATCTCCCGGCCCGGTGGACGGCTCATTCCTCACGATCTTCCAATATTATGCGATGGGAAGCGTTTCAACGACGACCTATGGATTTGGGGCGGCGGCAATCACCGTCTTGTGGTCGTCATTCCGGCCTGCACCCAGCGCTGATGTTCTCGAGAAATGAGGATTGCCCGAAGGTGCAACGGACGTCAGGCGATCGAAACGGACCCGGGTTTCTGCCGCCCAGCCCTTTACCGAGCCTCGATGTTCAGCCACTGGCACCGTTCCTTTGTCTGTAATCCCGGGGCGCATGGCCAAAGCTTTGTTTGAAGGCACGGCTGAAGTGCGAGAAATCGTTAAAGCCCCAGCGCAAAGCGATATCGGATACGCGCTGGCCGGTCCGGCTTTGAGACAGCAAATCTTTGCGGCAGTTTTCAAGCCTGCGGCTCCAGACATAGCGCATCAGCGAGGTTTGATCTTCTTTGAAGATGTCGTTGATATAGCGCGGCGACAGTCTCACGCCGCTTGCCACCATCGCGGTGTTCATTCCGGGATCACGCAAATTCCGCTCCACGAAATCCTTGATCCTAAGCAACAAGATCGAGCGGTTCGAGGCCAAGGGGACGGCAGCTGGCCGCACCGATGCGAGCGCCAAAGACAAAAAGCCGGAACACTGTTCGGACAGAGCGGAAAAGTCGCGCAAAGACAATTCCCCGGCGTGCCCGGCGCAAGAACGAATGAAGTCGCCCGTGATGGCCCCAATTCCCTCATGTCCGGGAATGCGCAGCGCGGTGCAATGCTCGACGCTGGGTACCCTCTCTCTCAGCATCGGGCGAGGGATGGAAACTATCAGTTTCGCGAAGCTCTCCGGACAAAATATGCGATGAGGCATGGTCGCGTCGTAGAGCGTCAGATCACCAGGCTGTAAGATAATTTTCCGGCCGTTTTGCTCTAATGTATAGACGCCCGAAAGCAGAGGAACCGCAAAATAGGCATCATGGCTGTTTTGGGCGGGTTCATGGGGGGATCGTTCGATGGTGATTGCGTTCGATCTTATGGACGACAAACGGAGCTCGTTCCAAGAATAGATCGTCATCTCATTGAACAACCGGCCGTCCGCGGGCGGCGTAATTTCAACATTCGCATATTCGCGGCCGATCACCTCGCGCAACCAGTCGCGGCGTTGGTTTGCCGGAAGATCGTCTGTCGAGAGTTTCAGGCAGCCGGCGATTCCCGCCTCCCATGAGTTTGCCGCGCCAGCGCACGGTCTCTGCAACCGCTTGAACCGCATATCGAAAGTACCGTTTCAGTCAAGTTTTTACGCCGTTCCAAACATGCGGGAAATGGTGCCTCCCACTATGCTGAAGGCCATTCAGTTCGATACGGTGGAAGGGTAAAACATGAACCAAGGCTCTCATAATTCGGCAAATATCGTGCTGCTCAGAGGCGCCGCGCTGTGGCTATTGATGGCCCTGTTATTGGCCTGGTGCCTGGTCGGGCTCGGTCTTGGCGTCCCGCTCGTTAAAGCGATCTTTCTGGGAAAGCAGACGAGGGTTCTTCAGGGCAATTGCTCACGCCCCGTTNNTTCCGCTCCATTGGTCGGTTCGCTGGGCGATGGTAATCGGCGCCTTTGCGAATTCCAGTCTGTTTTTGCTGGAAGCGATGTTTCCGATATTGGATCCGTCTTCCGGCCCCGCGGAAGGCTTGTTCCCGGCGATCTTTCACCTCTATACTTTCGCCAGCGTTACGATGACGACCTACGGATTTGGGGCGGCGGCAATCACCGTCTTTTGGTCGACGTTCCGCCGCGAGCCCGGGAGTGTTTTCCTCGAGAAATGATGATTTCCCGATAGCGCAACCTTAACGTCCCACGCCGCTCACCGCGCCTGCGGGGTGCAGACGACGGCATCGTTCAGGACGTAACAAATCGACATCATGCCGGTGCGCAAATCGACCCGAAACACGCCACCTTCTCCCTGGTGGTGGGATGCGACAAGCGAATATTCGCTCGGTGCCTGGGCGCCGGCACCTTCTCCCGGCGGATAGCAAAGGGTGACGCCGACGGCCGAGGCCTCCTTCAATCCATATTGACAAGCACCGATCTCACCCGTGGCCCGGTCGAGGCGATAGACTCGGTTGAGATCGGTTTCCGGCGCCGCAAGAAATTCGTAGTTCGCCGCCAGGGCGCCATGCGCGGCCGCGAGCATGACCAGCCCCGCGACGGGAAAGAGTCCCGTGCGCGGCGACAAATTTTGCGAAAACCCCATGGTGCCAGCTCCCCTCATCCGATCCCAAGCTGATTCGAAGGCCGTTCCTTTATACGCATGAGGCGCGATTAAGCGAGAGGGGTGCTGGAACCCTGACAGGCCGATATCGGCGGCCAGACGAGGGAACATCCGCGATCTTGACCGTGCCGATTTTGCCGCCTATGCCCTTCGCAATGCAGCAACGCCTCCCTCCCCCGCTTCTCGTCTTCGACCTCGACGGGACACTCGCCGATACCGCGGGCGACCTTGTGGCCAGCTTGAACGTCATCCTCGCACGCGAGGGCCTCGCCGGGGTTGAATTCGCGCGAGCACGCGCGATGGTCGGCGGCGGCGCGAGGGCCCTGATCCAAAGCGGGCTTTCTGTGCATGGCATTACGGTGAGCGAACCCCGTCTCGACTCGATGCTCGCCGATTTCCTGGCCTATTACGAGGCTCATGTCGCGGACGAGACGGCGTTGTTTCCAGGCGTGGCCCGAACGCTCGATCGTTTCGAAGCCGCGGGTTTTACGTTTGCCGTGTGCACCAACAAGGTCGAATACCCTTCCGTCCTGTTGCTGACCGCGCTTGGCATCGCAGGCCGGTTCCGGGCGATCTGCGGCAAGGATACTTTTCCTGTGAGCAAGCCCAATGGCGACGCCTTGCTGCAAACCATCGCACGGGCTGGCGGCGATCGCGGCCGGGCAGTCATGATCGGCGATTCGAAGACCGATATCGATACCGCGCGCAATGCCGGGATCCCTGTCGTCGCGGTCAATTTCGGCTATACCAGCGAGCCCGTCGATACATTCAAACCGGACCGGGTGATCGGCCATTACGACGAATTATGGGGCGCGGTGGAAGCGCTCGGCGTGACGTAGCACGTGATCTTGCCGCAACGGCGCGGACTTTCGCGCTAGATCATGCCCTTTGGGTTGAGCAACGATCCAAACGTCAAATCGCCTTGACTTGAGCTGCTGGCGTTTCATAAAGGGCCAGCCTTTTGGTCTAGGGGCGCGTAGCTCAGCGGGAGAGCACTCCCTTCACACGGGAGGGGTCACAGGTTCAATCCCTGTCGCGCCCACCAGCCTCTATTGTCCGATTCCGGGCCCGGATCGGACAAAAGTGCTTCACGTGAAACGGTTTGGGCAAATAGACTTGCGCCCGGCGGCTGCGAAGGACGGTGCTGGGATTCGGGGCCAGCGAATAATCGCGATAGTGTATAAGCTTTGGCCCACTAATTTTTTGATTTTCCTTCCGGCGAAAGCATGATCCCAAAAAGCTGCGGACTTTCGGCCAAGATCACGCTGCAAAACTAAGAGAGTGAG
>PLUZ01000268.1:0-1846 GCA_003162995.1 Methylocapsa sp.
ATGGCCGCTGATCTGTTCGAAACCTATGTGGTGACGGTCGTCGCCACCATGGTGCTTGCCGCAATTTTCTTCACCGGCCAACCGGTGCTTCATGCCGCCATGCTTTATCCGCTGGCGATCTGCGCGGCTTGCATCGTCACATCCATTGCCGGAACGTATTTCGTGAAGCTCGGGTCCAACAATTCGATCATGGGTGCACTCTATAAGGGTCTGATCGCCGCCGGGCTCTTGTCGATCGCCGGACTTGCCATCGCGACTTGGCTCACGGTCGGCTTCGGGACCATTGGCACGGCGGACGCAGGCATCCCGGTCGAAGGCTGGCGACTTTTCCTCTGCGGCCTCATCGGGCTTTTGGTGACGGGTCTCATCGTTGTCATCACCGAATATTATACCGGCACCGGCAAACGTCCGGTCGTCTCCATTGCCCAGGCCTCGGTCACCGGACATGGCACCAATGTCATCCAGGGCCTCGCGATCTCGCTTGAATCGACAGCGCTGCCGGCCCTCGTCATCATTGGCGGCATTATTTTTACCAGTCAGCTCGCCGGGCTCTTCGGCACGGCGATCGCGGTGACCACAATGCTCGGCCTCGCTGGCATGGTTGTCGCGCTCGATGCCTTTGGACCGGTGACCGACAATGCCGGCGGAATCGCTGAAATGGCGGGTCTGTCCAAGGATGTCCGGCGCGTGACCGATGCGCTCGACGCGGTTGGCAATACGACGAAGGCGGTGACCAAGGGCTATGCGATCGGCTCGGCCGGACTCGGCGCCTTGGTGCTCTTCAATGCCTATAGCCACGATCTCAGCTTTTTCGCCGCGAACCCCGATCAGTTTCCCTATTTCAAGGGAATGGGCGCGGTGTCCTTCGACATATCGAACCCTTATGTCGTGGCCGGGCTGATTTTTGGCGGCATGATCCCCTATCTCTTCAGCGGCATCGCCATGACCGCTGTCGGCCGGTCGGCGGGCTCCGTCGTCGAGGAAGTGCGGCGCCAGTTCCGCGAAAAGCCGGGCATCATGCAAGGAACGGAGCGCCCCGATTATGGCCGCGCGGTCGATATGCTGACGAAGGCGGCGATCAAGGAAATGATCGTGCCGTCGCTTTTGCCGGTACTTGCGCCGCTGGTTGTTTATTTTGGCGTCAAGCTGATTTCCGGCTCGAAAGCGTCGGCCTTCGCGGCCTTGGGCGCCTCGCTCCTCGGCGTCATCGTCAACGGGCTTTTCGTCGCCATTTCGATGACATCCGGTGGCGGCGCTTGGGACAATGCCAAGAAGAGCTTCGAGGACGGGTTTGACGACAAGCACGGCGTCAAGCACTTCAAGGGCGGCGATGCGCATAAGGCGTCGGTGACCGGCGACACCGTCGGCGATCCTTACAAGGATACAGCGGGTCCTGCTGTCAATCCGGCGATCAAGATCACCAATATCGTCGCGCTCTTGCTGCTCGCCATTCTCGCCCATTGAGGTTGGCGTCCAGCGAGGGCCGTGCGCAATTAGATAATGGGCGCTTCGAGTTGAAGCGCCCATTATCTTTTTAGTTTTGGCGGATCATCTAACCCAGAAACTCTGCAACTTTTTGGCTCATGCTCTAGAAATGCAGAAGATTGATGAACATGCCTTTCAGGAAGGTCGATTCGGCGCCGGCCGTCGGTGTGGTGCGCGATACGAAATCGATGAGCTTGCCGTCCTCCATGCCGTAATTGGCAACGCGATCGACTTTCTTGTCCTTGGTGAAATAGACCGCGAAGACCCGCTGATCGGTGACCTTCGGCGGCATGAAGCTCAGGCCGCGATCGGTGACCTGCGTTACGTAATACCAGGCGTCGCCGCCAATGGTAGAGGTCGT
>PLUZ01000268.1:1869-9082 GCA_003162995.1 Methylocapsa sp.
TCCGCGCCCTCACAAACTCCATCCTTCAAGCCTCCGAGTTGAGCATTTTGCCGAAACACACTCCTGTTGGCCGGAAAATGCTTCGACGCATGAAATTCCACAAAATGAATGAACAAATTGCTTCAAGCTTTTGGGATTGCCGCCGCCCCAATGCCCAACAAGTTACGGGACCAGCCTGTCGGCAGGATCCCCTAGACATGATAGGCCTTGCGTTTGGTCGCGCGATGCCTAGCCTTCGTATCAGCGAAAAGCAAGGTTCGTCGTTCACCTAACACCGGGCAGGGCGGCTGCCTTCCGATGGAAACACCATGGTTTTCCGGCTATTCCGGCGCTCTGCCAATCGTGACCTGATCGACCGGCTTCGTGGCGAGATCGTGGCGGCGGCCCGCGATCCCGTGCTTTTCACGGAGTATGGCATCGAGGACAGTTTGGAAGGCCGTTTCGAGGTGCTCGCCCTGCATTCGGCGCTTGTCCTGCGCCACCTCAATCGTATGAAACCGCCGGCGCCCGAAATGGCCCAGGATCTCACTGACTCCTTATTCCGCTCCTTCGACGGCGCCTTGCGGGAAATGGGGATTGGTGATACGGGCGTCCCGAAGCGCATGAGAACCATCGCGGAAGCTTTTCTCGGCCGGGCCGGGGCCTATGACCGGGCACTTAATGGCGGCACGCCGGGGCTTGCTGCCGCGCTCGCGCGAAATGTCTACGATGGCCGTGGAAATCCGGACAGGCCNNCAAAAAGTTGCAGACTTTTTGGCTAAGATCATGCGTGTGGGTTAAGATCATGCGACGAAACAAGCATTTCGATTCGGCGGATTGATCCCGATTAAAGTCCGTGAAATATTTCCACTTGCCGGCGATCCTGTTCTAATCTTTCGCGATAGGTGGCAGCGATGGCAAAGAGAACCGTTCCCCCTCCGACTTCCGCCAAATCCGGTTCCGCCAAGACGGCACCCAAGCTTGACGCCGGAAGTTTCACGCGGATGCTCGCTGTCGAGACCGTGCCGGATACCGGCCTCGATATAAACGTGTCAGCCAGTGAGGCGGAATGCGCCGCTCTCGCTGAAGCCTGCGGCCTCGTCGCGGTTCACGACTTCGAGGCTGATTTTCAAGTGCGGAAACTTGACCAGACAAGATTCAAGATCACGGGGAATTTGCGCGCATGCGTAACACAAACCTGCGTCGTCAGTCTTGAGCCGTTCGAGACCCTTGTCCGGGCGGATGTCGACGTGGATTTCGCGCCCTTGAGCCAACTCGCTAGCTCGAAAATGACCTTAGGCGGCGCCTCGGCGGCCGCTTTTCTTGGCGGTGAGGATCCCCCCGATCCGATTATCGACGGAAAGATCGATCTTGGCGCCTTGGCTTCGGAATTCCTGATACTGAACCTCGATATTCACCCGCGCAAGCCGGGTGTGTTGTTCGAGGGCACGGATGTCGGCGGCGAACCCGCGGATAAAAATTCGCCTTTCGCGGTGTTGCGGTACCGATCCTAGAACCGCCCCTTGGAAACGCGATTGCGCCGCAAGCGCCACTTTGAGATCCTGGTATCCGGCGCTTCCTTACGCTTGCAGCGCACGCTCGGTCTGTTTGTAGCCTTCGTCCGCACGCTGTTCGATTGTGTCGGGCGAAAAGTCACTCCCGCCAAAGCCTAAAACCTGTTCCGGACGGGTTATCGAAATGATTCGCGGAACGCGAACATAATGGCGCTCCGCCACTGCTTGATAGGCCGGGTTGTTCTTGAGCGGGTTACCTTCAGGCAGATTTTCGAGTGCCTCCATCAATGCGGCGACCTCGTCGATACGCCGTAACATTTTCACGTCTTCCAACGTTCTGTTGGCGAACTGGAGATTTTGGGTTCGCGCAGTGACCTCCTGCATATTGCGGGGAATCGGCGCTCTATTCGGAAAGAGATTGACGACATATATCGTTAGGTCCGCGCCCTTAGAGGTATCGAGCTTGTCGAGCACGGCGCCGAGCGGCGTATTGTCGAATAAGCCTCCGTCCCAATAGGTCTTGTCGCCGATGACCGTCATCGGAAACGACGGCGGCAAGCTGCCGCTCGCGATGATGTGGTCCAAGGAAAGGCCCTTCTCACCGCTGTAGAAATACTGGATCTGGCCGGCCTCGACGTCGGTTGCACTCTCCAGCAGTCCCGGCGTGGCCTTCGGATCCGCGAGAGCCTTGAGATCGACCAATTGGGACAGCGTCTGGCGGAGAGGCTCCGTATCATAAATATTGGTCCAGATAGGAAGGGCGTAATAGTCAAGCCGCGGCACGAAGAAATTCGGGTTGCCAAGAACGGATGCGTAGGGCCGCAAAGGTGGCGGAAGGAACAATCCTGACACGGTGATCTTTTGCCAGAATGCCTCCAGCGCATCGAGTGGCTTCAGACCCGGGGCCGGCCGCGCCAGGAGGACTGCGGTAATCGCACCGATCGAGACACCTGCGATAATATCCGGCGCGAAAGGTTCATCCTTATAAAGCCGCCGCGCCGCTCCGAGTTCGTAGGCGCCAAGAGCGCCGCCTCCTTGCAGGACCAATGCCGTGCGCGCCGGACGAGGCATAGCAACCTCCATGAAAGCTACTGCTGCGCAGCAATTTATCGCTGCGATGCGGCAAGCGCAAGCTCAGGGAAATTGTCCGTTGCAAGTGATAGCTCCGGGCGGGAGCGCTTACCCAACAGATGGTATCCTCTGATCGAAAAGGAATCGCTCAGATTCAAGGTGTTCGAGCATGAACTTATCCAAAAAGTTGCGGACATTCTGGATATGATTGCGACCAAACAAAGAGATAAAGACCATGAGCAACGCAAGGGTCTCTTTCTTTAGGCCAGAATCACGCCACGATCCTCTGCGATAGGCTCTCTCTTCACTTTCAAATTCGCCTTCGTTCCGCCTTGATTCATTCAAGTCTCGTTCAGCGCCCTCACTCCAGCATAGCGTTCGCAATTGGCTCATCCGGTACAAAGATCATCATGAAAATCACATCCAAACTGCGGTTGGCTTGCATCGCGCTCACTTTGGCGCTCGTCCCGCTGGCTTTCGCCTTGCCGTCGCGGGCGGAAACGGAAAAACGTATCGCCTTCGTGGTCGGCAACAGCGCTTACCAGGCGGGCCCGCTCGCCACACCTGCCAATGACGCGGGCCTTATTGCCCAGACCTTGCAGGCGGCTGGTTTCGATGTGACCGGCGCGCGCGATCTCGATGGCGAATCCTTGCGCGCGGCGTTCAAGGATTTCCTCGACAAGGCACAAGCATCGGGGCCCGACACCGTGGCCTTCGTGTATCTCGCCGGTTACGGCCTTCAGCTCAATGGAGACAATTATTTTGTCCCGGTGGATGCGAAGATTGCATCGGCGCAGGATGTGGCCATCGAAGCGCTGCGCGTTTCCGATTATACAAGGCGGCTTGACGGGCTTCCCCTCAAGGCGAGTTTGATCGTCCTCGACGCGGCGAGGGCGTCTCCTTTCGCGAAGTCCGGTCCGCCCTTGGCCGGAGGCTTGGCGCTTGCCGACGCCGAACCAAACATGCTCGTTGCTTTCAACGCGACGCCAGGCACCGTTGCGCCCAATGAGGAAGGTCCCTACGGCGCATATGCGCGGGCGCTCACTGAAATGATCCGGGAAGGCGGCCTGCCAGCATCGGATGTCTTCGACGGAGTGCGGCTGCGCGTGAACGAAGAGACCAAAGGGGCGCTGGTGCCTTGGGATGCAACACGGATCGAGGCGCCCTTCGTCTTCTTCGTGCGGGCCCCGGACGCTCCGCCTCCAGCCCTCGCGGCGGACCGGGTCGATGCAATGCGATCGGAACCCCTCCACGGCCTCGGCGTGCAGGACGCCTACGCTGCCGCGATCGAGCGCGATACGCTGCAAGGCTATGAGGAGTTTCTCGCCGCCTATCCAGCAGACCCGCTCGCCAATCGTGTCCGCGGCCTGCTCGCCGCCCGCNNGCGGCGAACCTGCCGTGTCGATACGCCGGACGCCTATTGGTCCTATCTGAACCGTTATCCGCGCGGCCCGCATGTGAACGACGCGCGCTGGCGCCTGGAGACGTTTGCAGCCGCCATGGTGCCGCCTCCTTCTTTCACGCCGATTGTTTATGACGTGC
This sequence comes from Methylocapsa sp., assembly GCA_003162995.1. GTDB lineage: Bacteria > Pseudomonadota > Alphaproteobacteria > Rhizobiales > Beijerinckiaceae > Methylocapsa. Next base: position 5,976 of record PLUZ01000268.1, read on the forward strand.
CGCCGCCGCCGCCAGCCGAAATCATTTACGTCGACCGTCCGGTGCTGGTCTTCAGCGATCCCGTATTCGGTTTCGTGCCGCCACCGCCCATCGTCTTCCTGGCTCCGGTGCCGGCTTATCTCGTCTTCCCGCCGCCGCCGCCGCCGATTGGGCTGTTTGTGCTGCCGGTTCCCGTATTCGTGCCGGTTCCGCTATGGGCCAATCCGCCCGCCTATGTAGCGGCACCTCCAGGAAACGTGATCTTCAATAATATTCACAACACGACCATCATCAACAATGGTACCAACGTCATCAATCCGGGCGAGCCGCGGGCAGGTGGGGTTGGCGCCGCAGGGGTGGCAGCCGGTGTCGCAGCAGGCGCGATCGCCGCGAAAGTCGCTCTGCCCCCATCCTTGGCCCATAAGGCGGCCATATCCGGAGGCCAGGGAGGTCCAGGGGCGCCTGCCGGCGCGCCGGGTGCCGTGCCGGCAGCGCGCTTGCCGGCTGGCCACGAATTGCCTGGCGCGAATGGCGTGCCGTTACAGGGGACGGGCGTAAAGCCGGGAACGCCGCCTTCCGGCACGCCAGGCGCCGTGCCATCTACCCGCTTGCCGGCAGCTCAGGCATTACCCGGCGCGAATGGCAAGCCGTTGTCAGGGGCTACTCAGAACCCCCAGGGCGTACCGCCGCGGAACAACACGCCCGCCGCTCGAGCCACGTCCCACGGCCAAGGGGGTCCCCCAGGGACTGGCGGAAACGGTATCCAAAAAAGCGTGAAGCCTAGCCTGGCCACGACTCCCGGTGTGTCTCAGCCGACGGGGCAGAAACTACCGAACACACAGTCCACGGGTCAGAATCCGCCACAAAACCGTCACGTGCCATCAGTTGCGAACGGTAAACCCGGGGTTACCGGGCCGAGTGCCGCCACGACGCCGAAACCACAACTGCTCCAGCAAAACGCGCCGCGACAGGTTCAACAGCCGCGCGTGCCACAGCAGGCTCAACAGCCGCACGCGCAGCAGCAGGCTCAGAAGCCGAGCCAGCCACCGCCGCCGCCAAAACAGAAGCCGGCGTGCGGCAAGCCTGGTTTGCCGCCGTGCCGCTGATGTGTGTTGGACGATGCTGATTTGGTTCGATCTAACGGCCGGGGAGGGCGGAGTCCCCGGCCGGTATCAATCAACAAGAGATTCAACGATCGTGCTAAAATATTTTACGTGAAATTTTTTGTCCGAATGTCATGGCTGAGTACGCAAGTCCCCACACAGCAGTTTATCATCGGCGGGTGGTTTTTGTGCAAGCGGCCCGAAGCATCGGCGACGGCTGGGCCGTCCGAAGTCCCTCATTCGACGAGGAGTGGCGATGGATGACAGTGAAATAGATGCTATCCGCGCACTGTTGAGTTCCAAGCCGAGGCCGGTGGGATGGGTCCAGCGGCGCCAACGCCTCGACGAGGTTGGCTCTATCTGGCCCGTGGCCGATGATGTGAATCTTGAATTGGTCGATCTTGACGGGGTACCTGGCGAATGGTCGATCGCACCAGGCAGTGACGCCACTCGTGTCCTGATTTTCTTCCACGGCGGCGGTTATTGCTCGGGCTCCATCCTCAGCCATCGCCGCATGGTCGCCGAGGCGGGCCGGGCGGCGGGAACCCGAACGCTGGCGGTTGGATATAGGCTGGCGCCTGAGCATCCATTCCCTGCTGCTCTCGACGATGCGCTAACAGTATGGCGTTACGTGCAAAATCAGGGCGTCGCGGTCAAGCACATCGCTATCGGCGGGGGGACTNNGCTATCGGCGGGGATAGTGCCGGGGGCGGGCTTACAGTGGCGTTAATCAATCGGCTGCGTAACGCAAGGGAGGAACTCCCCGGTTGCGCATGGCTCGTGTCGCCATGGACGGACTTAACGATGTCTGGCGAGACGCTCACCACTAAGGACGCAATCGATCCGATCATTCATAAGGGCTATCTCGGCGAACTGGCCGACGCTTATCTTCCGGCCGGGATGGACAGGAAGGACCCGCAGATCTCTCCCCTCTACGCTGACCTAAAGGGTCTACCGCCTACGCTGATTCAGGTGGGTTCGGCCGAGACTTTGCTTGCGGATGCCACACGCTTCGCTGCCGCTGCCGGTGCCGCCGACGTACCCGTGACTTTGGAGATCTGGCCGCACATGATTCATGCGTGGCACCTATGGAACGCCCATCTGGAACCCGGCCGCCGGGCGCTTGCCAACGCCGGATCGTTTATCCGCGAATGCCTTTGAAACATTCTATACGATCGGCCTTGCGTCGCCTACCACGCGAGGATAGTCGTCCTTTCGTGGTGCTCATCTCGCAGTGACTCCGACAGATCTGACCGGGTCTTGCGAGCTAGTGCGTGTTGCAGTTCCCCGGAGCGATTCTATGTCGACGCAGCCTGGCAGTGGCTTTACCTCTTCACATGACTCTTTGATCCAAGATCAGTTCAGCCGGCAGGCCGAGCTGTTCGCGAGGTCGCCGGAACTCCATGGCGATGCGCAAGTGATGCTGCTAGTGGATGCCGCGCGGGCGCAGCCGGCCGACGAGTCGCTTGACGTCGCTTGCGGCCCAGGCACCGTTGTTGCCGCGTTTGCTGCGCGTGTGCGGCGTGCCGTCGGCCTCGATGCGACCGGCGCGATGTTGGATCAGGCCCGCGCGCTGGCGGCCGAACGAAATCTCGTCAATGTCGAATGGCAACTGGGCGATGTCTACCGGCTGCCATTTGCCGATGGCTCGTTTGATATCGTGAGTTGCCGTTTTGCATTCCACCATCTCGAGGAACCGGCGAAAGCGTTCGCCGAGATGGTGCGGGTTTGCCGTTCCAATGGGCGCGTGGTCCTGTGCGATGTCGTGGCTTCGTCCGATCCGGCCAAGGCAACGGCGTTCAATGCAATGGAACGCCACCGTGATCCATCAACCGTGGAATACTTGACGTTGCCGGTTCTTACCGGCTTTTTTACGGATCTGGGATTATCGCCGCCCGCTGCCGTCTGGTTCCAAGTCACTTACGAGCGCGAGCGCCAGATCGCAAAATCCTTTCCGGTGGAGGATGATCGCGAAAAACTTCGCCGGATGATCGATGCGTTGATCGCAACCGATGCGATGGATGT
>PLUZ01000429.1 GCA_003162995.1 Methylocapsa sp.
TGCGACCGCGCGACGCATTGCCGAATTCCATTGCGACGCAATCCACGGTTAAGGGGTCCGCAAAACATAGATCCACGCCTTGTGGCATTCTTCCGCGCAGGCTTTGCATGTATCGCTACACGCCACGCATTCCGCGATATCCGTGAATTTCTTGCATTCTTTTTCACAATCCAAGCAGATCTTCGTCACCACCCTTCCGAAATGCGCGGCGTGGGCGGAATTGACTGCGGCAAGGCTCTGAAGCGCGCTGCAAGCCGCGATCAATTGGTAGGCGGCGGCGGTGCAGCCCGCCATTCTAGAATCCCCCATCGACAGCATGCCGAAACAGTGTCTGAGGCAATCCTTGCCGGTCTCGACGCAATGGCCAGCAGCTTCCTGCACATCTTTGAACCTCGTCGGATGCATCGGTTCGACACTCAACTCGGCGAGAGCTTGAGAAGATGTGACCACCGCGACCGCGACCGCGGTTCCGGAAACGGTCAGAAAGTCGTGAGGTTGCATGATACTCTCCCTTTCAGCGATATCATTGGCGCGCGAGCGATGGTTTTCCGTTAATAGTTTGAAAAATCGTGGCGACTCACCTAAGCGCGCAGACTCGATTTCACGGGTTTTCTCCCCCTTCTCAGATCGTAATCCGCTCGACCTCATCAAGTGTAATCTCGTCGCCGGTGCGGTCATAGAGTTTTGTCGTGCGCGGGCTTTCATGCGCAGCCATGGCTTGCGCGTTCTCCAACGTGCCACCGGCTTCGAGATAGGCGGTAGTTCCGGTCGCCCGGAAGGTGTGGCAGCCCATCCGGGCTCGCGTGCCGAGTTCGGCGGCGCAGCGCTGGATCATGCGCCAGGCGTCGACGCGGTTCATAGCCGTTACGGTGAGCGTGCCGGTGCGGCCGGCGGCGGAGCAGAAGAGGGGAACCTTGCCGCCGTCGCGGATGCCCGCCGCCTCGATATAGGCGTCGGGATAAGGCTTCGAGATTGTGATGCGCCGGCATTTCATGGCGCTTGCCGCTGTCAGGAGCCATCGAACGTGCGGGCCGAAATGTTGATGTCCTCGCACTCGGCAAGCGAAATGTTGCGACCAGGCGGGCAAGCGTCGCGGACTTGCCAGCCTTCGCCGGTCAACGTGAGCCCCACCGGATGAATCTCCTGAGGGGCGCTGGATTTTGACTGGATGCGAACGCGCTTGCGATGGCGGATGGCGCTGACAAGGGCGGCGATGCGAGGGTCCAGCTTGGCGCTCGACGGCGGCTCGAACCGGAATCTTCGCCGCGCCGTATCAGCCGCTGCCCGCACGCCGTCGGGCAAGGACTCAAGCAGCTTGCTGCGCGCCAAAGCGGCCGAGTTGCCCATGCCAAGCGCGTCCAACGCTGGGAACGGATGGCCCAGCATGACGCCGAGCGCTTCGGCCTCGTCCGCCGCCAGACCTGTCAATCTGGTCCTGTAGTTGAAGCCGAGTTCGATGCCGCCCTGATTGCCCTGCAATACGACAATCGGCAGACCCGCTTCCGTCAACGCATCGACGTCTCGCAGGATGGTTCGCTGCGCCACTTCCAATTCGCGGGCGAGTTCGCCGCTGGTGAGCCGGCCCCGGTTCTGAAGCAGCAGCAACAGCCTGAGCAATCGCGAGGCGCGCATGGCTTATTTCCAAACAAGACAGAAGATGTCATGTTAGCGCCCGTACACCTCTTGTCAAATGCTCCAACGAGGACATGGCGATGAGGTTCTTCGAGGTTAGCCGGACGATCGGCGCCACGCCCGCACAGGTCTGGCAGAACCTGACCGACGCCCGCAGACTTACCAGCAGCGGCTTGGGCGTAACGAAAATCGAGGGTTCGATCGGACCCGGAGAAAAGTTCAAGCTGTGGTCCGAGGTCGCGCCGGAACGCGCGTTCAGCCTGCGTGTCACGGCCTTTGAGCCAGAGCGCCGCATGGTCTGGGAGGGCGGCATGCCGCTGGGATTGTTCCAGGGTATCCGGGCGTTCACGCTGCTGGCCTCCAGCGGAGGCGCGAGCTTTACCATGAGAGAGGACTACAAGGGACCATTCGCACCGCTTATTCTTCGCTCGATGCCCGATCTCAATCCGTCATTCGAAAAATTCGCCAAAGGCCTGCAAGCTCTTTCGGAAGGACGCGCCACATGAATACGGTCACCTATGGACGCGGCGACGAGGCCGATCCTTGGATCCTGAAGACGCCCTCGCTAAGCTCCGAGTATCAAGCCTGGCAGGACAAGACGCTCAATCCTCCTGCCCTGGTGGTGCAAGTCGGTACAACGCGGCTCTCATACCAGCTCCGTTGCATCGAGGACCTTCGCTCCATGTTGAAAGCGAGAGGCGATTGGGTGGAACTCGGCAATGCCGATGAAGGCAAGCCTGTGAAGGACGGGACGGTGGAAGCCTGGGCGCGCGATCCGAGCAATCCGGTTGGTGGCTATTACGGCCTCCGCAAGGGATATCGCGGCCGTTTCGCCAACTACGTTACTCCAGTCCTCGAGCTGCTCGGCTATGTTGAGTTGGAGCACGGTCCACGCAACAACCGAATGCGCGCAAATTCGAAGGCGTAGAGTTTAGCGCTTCAGGCTAGAAACAAGAATAGAGCTGAAACATCGATATCGTGTACACAAAGGCCGCGTTCGGAGCATAGACGCGATGGGTCACAGGCGGACGACAGTCCCTGTTGTCCGGCTCGTCAGCAGCGCCTCAGATAGCCGACATTGCAGCCTCTCAAGATATCTGGAACGTGGCTTGCCACGCCGAACCCAGGAATCCATTGATCCGACAGAGTGAAACGTCTGCTTCGAGCCCCATCTCATCGTTGCGAGCATGCGCCAGGAATTCCGGATCACTGGAAGGTAAGTCAAGTTCCACAAGAGGAACTATTTTAGCGACCGCTCCATTTCACAACGAGGATGCACTGCTCTCTGGCAAGCTCCGTATAGCGTCAAAAGTCTGAAGGGAAAGGCCCATGCCAAAATTCGTGACTATTGGATACGGGGACCAAAAGGGTTACGACCGTACCGCCGTGGCCATTCGAGACGCAGCCCACGCGCACGACGCGGAGTTGCAGAAAGACGGAGTTTTGATGGGTATCGCGGGCACTCCTGTGCAAGTCCGCAATCCCAATGCTGCTCAAGTTGAAACGACTAATGGACCATTCATGACTTCCTCGTTGCCACTGGCTGGTTTTGCCATAATCGAAGCCGACAATTTGGCTGAGGCCATAGACATGGTGTCACGAACTCCGTGCGCTGTTACGCACGGCGTCGTCGAGGTGTGGCCGCTGCAGCACGCGTTGCAAGGCTAATCCCGGGCAAAATAAACTATTGAGGGCGGAAGCGACCATAGACGAGGGTGGCGCTACAAACATTAGCGCTGTCTGTCTTAGACGCGCCGTGCTGCGGAGTTACTGATACGAAAGCTTTGGAAAGAAGTCCCCGCGGCCCTCCGGCGTGATGCCGAGCCGATCTCGCGGATCGGAAAGCGGCCGTCGGGCGCTTTCGACTCCTCCAGGCAAACGACGCCCGGCCGAGCCTCCTCCAGCCAGCGTAAGAGCACCGACAGGCGCCCATTGATGCGGTTGACGTTGAAGGTGGCGATTTTCATCGTCCGGTCTCAGCTCGCGATCCGCTCAGCCCAGGTCGAAACCGCCTCGGCCATGGTCTTGAGATGGTCGGCCGACGAAAACCCGGAGATGCTCTTTCGGGGCTTCAGATCGTGGTTGCCGTCCTCAAGCCACAAATATTCGATGGCCGGTGAAAGCGTGTAGGCGGAGACGTCCTCCCGCGTGCCGAACTCGTCGCGCGTACCCTGCACGATTAGCGTCGGTGTCTTCAGATTGACAAGGTGCTTCGTTCGCAAGTGCTCGGGCCTGGCGGGCGGATGAAATGGATAGCCCAGGCACAGGAGGCCGCCGACTCTTCCGGAAGCGAAAAGGTCATCGGCGACCATGCTGGCCACACGGCCGCCCATCGACTTGCCGCCGATGATGAGTGGTCTCCTTGCGTCGAGCGCGTCAAGAGCGGCGATGTATTCCGGATTGAGCTTTTCCGCTCGCGGTGGGGGCTTGCGGCCCGCTTCCGTCCGCCGGCCGGCCATATAGTCGAACTCGAAACGAGCAACACGAAAGCCCGATCCAGCCAGGGCTTTTGCTGTCGCTGTCAGGGACGGCGAATCCATCGGGGCGCCGGCGCCGTGCGCCAGGAGGATGGTATGTTTTGCCTGCTCGGGACCGTCAAAGAGAAACGTCAACGCCATCCGCCTGAGCTTCCCCACGCCTGATCTCTTGTTCGACAATGCTTACATCTAAGTGTCCGTCCGGGAAGTAGTTGAGTCGG
>PLUZ01000092.1:0-2452 GCA_003162995.1 Methylocapsa sp.
CTCGTCGTCGATCGCCTTGAGCACAGTCCCGACATTTTTGTCGTGGTCGATCATGGCATCGTGGTATGGGCTCTGCCAGCGGCCGGACTGACCAATGCTCTCCGCCTTGGTGTGGGTGCGGAAGTGCATGTGGGTAAAGTTGATCCAGACGAAGGCAGGCTTGCCGGCCTTGTTCTGCCGCTCAATGAATTCCACGGCCCGAGCAGCGACGTCGTCGTCGATCGTTTCCATTCGCTTCCTGGTCAGCGGACCTGTGTCCTTGCAGACCTGTTTGCCGACCTTACCGAACCGAGGATCCACCGTCGGATCGTCGACAGTCGAGGCCTTGCAGTCCAGCACGCCGCGCGGGCCAAACTTGGCACGGAATGCCGGGTCCTTCGGATAGTCGGAATCTTCCGGCTCTTCTTCAGCGTTGAGGTGGTACAGGTTGCCGTAAAATTCGTCGAAGCCGTGTACGGTAGGCAGATATTCGTTACGGTCGCCCAGATGGTTCTTGCCGAACTGGCCGGTGGCATAGCCCTGGGCTTTGAGCAGTTCGGCGATCGTCGGGTCCTCCTTGCTGAGGCCAATTGCGGAGCCCGGGATGCCGACCTTGCTGAGGCCGGTCCGGAACACGCTTTGCCCGGTGATGAAGGCCGAGCGCCCCGCAGTGCAGCTCTGCTCCCCGTAATAATCGGTGAAGATCATCCCGCCTTGTGCGATGGAGTCGATGTTGGGCGTGCGATAGCCCATCAATCCATTGGTATAGGCGCTGATGTTCGATTGGCCGATGTCGTCGCCCCAAATGATGATGATATTGGGTTTACCTGTGTCCTGCGCCTTTACGGGGGCAGGCGCAGCTGGCTGAGCGGAGGCGGGTGCGGGCGCTGGTGTGCGCTTCTTCTGCTGCGCTGTGGCCGGCGTCGCTATCGCCCCGATGAACACGACAAGCGCAAGCCATCCGGCGATTCGTGGATTCGACATTGTGCGTTTCCTCTATAGAGCCCAGCTTTTGCGGGGAGTGCTTGGAGACGGATAACAATACGACGGGGGGCGTCGTGACGAGCCAGCTTTGGCTCTGAACGATTTTACAAACCGAAAATATGTCGCATTGTTTTCCTAAAGTCATCGGGAGCGGATGATCTCTTATCAAAAAACATGTAAGCTAGGCAACCATCGCCGGTCCGGTCTGGTCATGCTTTGCAAAATACCAGAGAAACCCTTCCGCATTGGCGCCAGCCCAAACGGCAAGGTGAGGGTCTCCGGCTACATAAAGTACGCTCTCAGGCGCGCAACCATAGTCCTGATAGGCTTCAGTGCTGCTAGTGCATTTGCGCTGCGGGTTGCAATGGCGGACCCTAACAGCGGAGACGCCAAGCAGGAATTTGCCGGCAGCGAAAATACCCCTGATGAATCCGATAGCACAAATAATGGGGGTGACATTACCCGGCCTCAAAATTCTTTTGAAACGCGTTTAAACGACCAGACCCCCGCGAGCCCCATCAGCCAGACCAACCGCGACACCCTGATCTTGCGGCTGAACAGCAAGGTCACCTTCGATGATGGCTGGAAGCTCGCCATATTGGCGCAGGTTCCTGTGGAGACGGTATCAACGGTGACGTTTGACCCCTTGGGTTCGGATCAGGTGTTTGGCATCGGCAATGCTGTTTTTCAAAGCATACTCGTGCACGCGATCGATGAGCGCTGGGCCTTTGGCGTCGGCGCTCGGCTTGTCGCGCGATCAGTGAGCGACGATATTGGCAACGGGAAATGGCAAATTATGCCGGGGTTTGGTGTGCGTTATTCAATCCTCGAATGGGGAACGGACAGCTATTTCGTTCCAGCGGTCCGTTACGCAATGAGCTTTGCCGGTGATCCATCGGCGCGAAGAATTAGTGAGCCGCAGATCGCTCCGACATTGAACATTGATTTGCCCGGCCGNNTTTCTGACGCTCTATCCAAGCTACGATATCCGCATCAATTTTGGCGCTCCGAAAGCTGGACAAACCGGACGGCTTTTTCTCCCATTTGATTCCCTGGCCGGCGTAAAATTGACAGACAACCTGGAAATCTCTCTCGAAGTTGGCGTGCCCATTATCAACGAATATCCTGTCTACAACTTCAAGACAGAGGCGCGGGTCCGTATGTCGTTCTAACGCAGCCTCGTCAATCGGGCGGCGCCTTGGGCCAGGAGGTCCTAAAGCCGGAAACTCAGCGATGCGAAGATCGAATTTCCTTGGACCCGGTGGGTCACGTCGAACTCATGAAACCACCGGCCGCTGAGAGTGACCTCTTGGGCTCCCGCCTTGATCGTATAAGAAAGCAAGGGCCCTATGGCCGCCACGCGCCCCCTGAAAGCGCCGATTTTGTCTCCCGAGCCGCCATCCGCTGTCACTTGCTGGTAATAGTAGCCGCCAACACCGGCCGCGAGGCCAAAGGGCAAGTGCTCATTGAGCGCAGCCTCGATATGAAG
>PLUZ01000092.1:2494-4484 GCA_003162995.1 Methylocapsa sp.
GGTTTTCTTCCAGATCGTTGCAGATTGGACACAGAGCACGGCCGAACTTCAAGTCTCCAATGCAGGACAACGAGCGACTCACGCTGGCCGCCCCCGCTTCCGGCAGCTATCATAGGCAATGCGGAAAACATATGCTCGTGGCGAGCTTTTCGCCGGCTGACCCAAAGCGGTCTTCCCCACGGCTGATCCAAAGGTCACAACAGAGCAGGGAATTCCGAGATCTGCTATCGGCTACCAGTTGTCACTCAGGGTACGCCGGTGGGTCCGGCTCGACCAGACTGAGGCGCGTGAGATCGGCGACGGGGCGCAGTTGATCGTCAAGCGTGACTACCTCGACGTAGTGCATTCCAAACAAGACTTCATCTGCGGTGTACATGCGCATGTCATGGATAGCCGCACCGAGAACATAGTCGCGCGCCTCGATGGTTAGAACAAGGCGTGCATCGCGCTCTTTAAAACGCTCGGCGTCGTAGCCGGCGAGCGGACTAACTTCATCGATTTCGTGCATCACGGTCCAAGTCAACGGAAACAGAGAGAGAGTCGCGTTCGACAAAGCGAGGTCGTGCAATCGGCGGAGGCGATGACCCTCTATGCCTTCTTCTAGCAACACTAAGCCCAAACGCACTACGGCATTGGTCAGCAAGGTCAAACGCCCATTAGCAATTTGCACCATCAATGCCGGAGGACCATTATGACTCGTGACCACCGCCTGATCAGCGAAGAGTATCTTGGGTCTCGGTTTCGAAAAACGGACAAACAAAAGGCCGGTCATGATCGCGGTGAAGACCAGGCCGCAAACGATTTCAATTGCCGAGATGGCGTGACCATAGAACGTCGCCGGAGCCATGGTTCCATAGCCTACGGTCGCTAGCGTCTCGATGCTGAAAAAGAATGCGTCGGAAAACGAACCCGGCCGCATATTGGCGATGCAGCCGGGACTTGCGAGATAGAGCAAGGCGAAGGCTATATTGATGCCGAGTTCTAATCCGAGGAAAGCGAGGGCGAATTCCTTCCAGCTCAATTCGATTGCGACATGATAGGGATCGCTCAAGTCGTAGCGCGCGACGCCACGCTTGACGATCTCAACAGGGCTGGCGCCGCCGATGCGCATTGTGGCCTCGCGGTTGCGGCGTTTCTTTTGCTTGGATTCGATTGCCTTCAAGCTCTAGATCTCCGTTCCCGTACCGCAGTGGCAGATTTAGCTGCGGATGCAACGATTGCACTCCCATTTGGTTTCTTTTTACGCAGGCATGGCGTGGATACCGCGGCGGCCTGGCCGCTTCCGGTGCATGCGCAGCCGCCGGCAAGAGGCAGCAAGGTCCGACTGCTCCATCCTACGAATTCGACCTTGAACGCGATCCGGTGGCGAGCGGCTTGGGTGTCGGCGTTGTCTCGAAACCATCACGAGAGGTGACGTCATAGGTCGTAGAGAAGCTAAAGCAAAAGGGGCATGAGGCAATTGCCGCCGCGCCAAACACGGGCGTCAACACCATCACCGGCGAGGGGCTCAAAGAGGCCATGGCTGGCGCGCAGGAGATGCGGCCGGATATTGAGCGCCGTGTCCGCAATCGCCGCACTAGCCATGCTCGATAAATGCTTGGAGAAGAAACCATGACCCTCTCTCAACACGCAGGCATCACTGCCGGGCTCGCGCGCTTGGCGACCGTGATGGCCGAGGTTTTCATGATGTTGAGCGCGGCGCGTGCGGAACCTCCCTATGTCCCACGGATCGTACAAAGCCGCATCGGGTCATTGCGTGGAAAGTCCTGATAAAAATCCGGCGGGTGCTACAGCAGTCTGTGCCGACAAAAGATCTCGCACTCGGAGCATCCCCATTCCGGCGGCACGTGCTCTCACCATGGCGGTGTAAGCCGATAGCTAAACGAGTAAACCGATGGCAATGTTTCGCTCATCCTCGACCAGCTCAATTAAGTTTAGCCTTGGCTTGCGGCGGGCGTTTCCTGTTCCACTAGGGACAGGCGGCAGAAGA
>PLUZ01000396.1 GCA_003162995.1 Methylocapsa sp.
TGATGTAGAAGATCCAGCGCCACGACAGGTGCTCGGTGAAGACGCCGCCCAGCAGCGGCCCGGCGATGGACGACAGTGCGAAGGTGGCGCCGAAGTACCCCTGGTAGCGGCCGCGCTCGCGCGGCGAGACGATGTCGCCGACGATCGCCTGGGCGCCGACCATCAGGCCGCCGCTGCCCAGGCCCTGGATCGCGCGGAACGCGATCAGCTCGACCATGGAGGTGCTGAGCCCGGACAGCACCGAACCGACCAGGAAGATCACGATCGAGGCCTGGAAGAAGATCTTCCGGCCGTACTGGTCGCCGACGATCGTCGGCAGCGCGGTGGAGACGATCGTCTGGTCCAGCGCCGCCAGCGACATCCCGAGCATCAGGGCGCCGATGATGAGCAGGATGGCGCGGCGCGACAAATCGGGCCGCGCGCCGTTCCCGGTCACCGCTATGGGTTCCCCGGCAGAGGAGCTAGAGGAACTCATCTGTGGTGGTCCTTTCTGTGTCCTGAGTATCGTTTTCCGGTGCCCCTGGCCCGGTCGGCGGGGCCAGGTCGCGTAGCGTGCAGTCTTCTCCGAACCCGGTCGCGAGCGCACGGAACGCGGCGTCGGTGAGCTGATCGAGCGGCACGGCTCCGCCGGAGGCCGCCCAGAACGACATGGTCGCCCGGAGCACGCCGATGGCCGCGCTGGCCAGCAGCAGGGGATAGGGGTCACGGTCCGGATCGGTGCCGAGCCGTTCGGCCAGGGCGCTGGCGAGGTCGGCGGCGGACGGCTCCTCGCCCTTGGGCGGTTCGGGCAGCAGCAGCCGTGATTTCAGGTAGGCGAGCCAGGCGGCCATCACGAGATAGTCAGCGGCGAGCTCCAACCGCACGCGCCGCGCCGCCTCGATGAATTCGAGATATTGCTCGACGAGGGCCAGAATAGAAATCTTGGCTAAATCCACCTTTTGGCGGCGCGCGAGGTCGAGCAAAAGATCGAGCGGCCCTTCAAATCCCTCGACATCGACCACGAAGGAGCCCTCTTCTTGGGCCCCAACGCCATTTTGATCAAAAGGCAAATCCAACGATGGTGCTCCCAGTCAGGAACGCGTGGCACAGGTCTCGAACTTTGCCGCGACGAGACCAATGCCGCAAGTGCCGTCTTGGACCCTCACTTTCCATCCACAGATTATGGATGGGACCGGCGATTCAAGACCAGCGCCGGTCAGTTCTTGGCCACGAAGCAGCTGCCTCCGCCGCTTTGAACTTTTTGGCACAACGCAGTAGCTTCATCGCGTGAGGACAAACCGCTGACCCGGACACGATAGACAGGCTTGCCGCCGACCTCGGCCTTGTGGATCGAGGGATGGAAACCCGCCAGCTCCGCGCCAAACTTTTTCATGATACGAACCTGCGCGTCGCGCGCCTCTTGTTCTGTCCCTGGGGCAGCGAGCTGCACAGCGAAAGTCCCCGGCGCCGCCGCCCGGGCCGCTTCAGCCCCTGGCACTTGCTCCTGTGCGTCGGCGACTTGCACCCGCTTGGCCTTGGGGGCAATCGAGGTCTTCGCTGCGTCTGCACTGACATTCGGCGCCGCGGCCGGCGGCTTTGGCGTCGTCGCCACGCGAGCCGTCGATTTTGGCGTTGCCGCCTTAGCCGGGGAGACCGCGGCGGGGTGCGCTGCTGGCGAGCCGGGCGCCACACCCTGCGGCGGCGAGTCGTAGGACAGGAGCGTGCCATCGGGCCGGACCGAAACAGTTTTAACCTTTTTCGGTTCGATCAAGGCAGCAATCCCATCGGATGGCTGTTGCGGTTGAGCTTGTGCCGGCGGCTGCGGCACAGGAACACTCGCAGCCCCGCTCGCAAGTCCGGTGACGGCGCTGGACGGTTCGGCATAGGCTTGCGCAGATAAATCGGTTGGCTGCTCGACGTTATTCACGGCGGCGACCGGCGGCTGTTGCTGCACCCCGCCAAGGACGGAGGCGTCGCGATCCGGGACTTCGGTGCTGGCCACCGTGTCGGGGTGTATCTTGGTTGGCCCATCGGCAGCCCTGATCGTTGTAATCTCGCTCGGGTTGGTAGCCGCGCCCTTAAAGCCAAAACTGGCGCCAATGCCGGCGATTCCAGCGACGATCATTGCAGCCATGATCCAGAGCGGGCGCCGCGACCTGACTTCCTCATAGGCCGTATCGACTTCGTGGGAATCCCCAGCGTCCGCGTAGGGCCAGTGCTGATGGTCATCCTCCCGGTAACTCTCCATCTCGTCGGCCGCGGTCAGGCTCGCCGCGCTGTCGTGCCTGGCACTGCCAAGCAGGCCCGCTTCGATTGCGGCGAAATCGCCACCGATGAGGGGCTGCCGCGCCGCTTGCATCTTACTGTCGCCGCGATCCTGCTCATTCCGCCACGCTCCGGACGGCCGCCGGCTCAGCGGTTCAAACACTGTCTTGTAAGGATCGACTTCCTCACCAGCGAAACTGCGGGCAAGTTCCGCAAGCGGATCATCGTCCCTTTGGTTTGTGGTGTGCGGCTTCCGCAAACGCCTTTCAAACTCTTCCAGATCGATCATCGGCCGCCGTTTTACAATTGGCTCGCTCATCTTACTCACCCTCCTGTCGCGACTTCGTGGCGGACGAACCCGCCGATCCACATCATTCCAATCGCGCATCCCAACGCTGGGCAGTGTTTACTCGGTCCAAACGCATGATCCGGCCGCTGTGAACTGGTTCAAGTGCCGGTCCGCTTATTTCCCGGTTTTCACGCGATCCTTATCGCGCGGCCGGTTCCCGCTTTCACCTCATCCGTCTTGGTCTTCATTACTGATCGTTGATCTTTATCTTCGCGTCTTAAATCCCCATTCACGCCTACCGCCGCTTTGCCCGGTTCGCCGCGACCGCGGGCGACGCGATATACCGGTGGCGGCACGGAGGCGGAAATCTAACGCATTTCCTCAGGGGCGCTCACCCCCAAAATTCCAAGCCCTGAAGCGAGAACCGTCGCCACGGCCGTTACCAAAGCCAGCCTGGCAACTGTTAAATCTGTCCTCTCTTCATTAAGAAAGCGTAATTGTGGCCGATCTTTGCCGCGAGTCCAGTGGGAGTGTAAGCTTGCCGCCAGATCATGCAAATAAAACGCAATTCTGTGCGGTTCATGGCTAAGAGCAGCGGCCTCGACAATCCGGGGATATTGCGCAAGGAGCTTGATCAGAGCAATTTCCCCTGGATCCGCCAGCAGGCCAAGCTCCGCCGCAGCCAGGGCATCACTCGATATATCAATCCCGGAAATCGTTGTAACTCCTTGACGGAGTACAGATTTTGCTCTTGCATGAGCATATTGGACATAAAAGACCGGATTGTCCTTGGATTGTTCGATTACTTTGCTCAAGTCGAACTCTAATGCCGCGTCGTTCTTGCGAAACAGCATCATGAATCGAACGGCATCCACGCCAACTTCATCAACCACTTCACGCAAGGTTACGAAGTCGCCGGATCTTTTCGACATTTTCACAGGTTCGCCATTGCGCATCAAGCGCACCAATTGGTAGAGCTTGACATCGAGACCGACGCGGCCTTCCGAGAGCGCCTCGACGGCGGCGCGCATGCGCTTCATATAACCGCCATGGTCGGCGCCCCAAACGTCGATCAAAAACGCGTAGCCCCTGTCGATCTTGGTCTTGTGATAGGCGATATCGGACGCAAAATAGGTGTAGGAACCGTCCGATTTCATCAGGGGACGGTCGACGTCGTCGCCAAAGGCCGTCGATTTGAACAAAGTCTGCTCGCGGTCCTCCCAATCCTCGACGGGCTGACCTTTCGGCGGTGGCAGCCGCCCTTCATAGACGAGACCGCGCCGGCGCAACTCGGCAATCGCTTCCGCAACCAAATCGCCATCGCCGCCACGCGTGAGCGAGCGCTCCGAGAAAAAAACCTCATGTTCTATGTTCAGGCAGGCGAGATCGGCCCGGACCATCGCCATCATCCCTTCAATGGCAACACCACGCACGTCGTCAAGCCATTCGGTTTCTGGCCGCCCGAGCAGGTGACGGCCATATTTTTCCGCGAGCGCTCCGCCGATGCTTTTCAAATAATCGCCGGGATAAAGACCCTCGGGAATTTCGCCGATTTCTTCGCCGAGTGCCTCTTGGTAGCGCAGATAGGCGGACCGGGCCAGAACATCTACCTGGGCGCCCGCGTCATTGATGTAATATTCGCGGGTGACGCCGTGCCCGGCGAATTCCAGCAGATTGGCAAGCGCATCGCCGAAGACAGCACCGCGCCCATGGCCAACATGCATGGGACCGGTCGGGTTCGCCGAGACATATTCGACATTAATCTTTAGAGTCTTGGCCCCGTCCAAAACCGGACGGCCAAACCGCGCTCGCTCTTCGAGAGCCGCGCGCAATACGCAAGCGAATACCTCCGGCTTCACCCGGATATTAATAAAGCCCGGCCCCGCCACTTCGGCCTCCGCCACACGCGGATCATCGGCCAATGCGGCGGCGATCTCCACGGCGAGCTGGCGCGGATTGGCGAAGGAGGAGGCTGCCTCCTTCGCATAAATCATTGCCGCATTGGTGGCGAGGTCGCCATGCGCGGGGTCGCGCGGCGGTTCGACGATAAAGCGCTGCAAATCGAGGTCCGTAGGCAAGCGGCCGCTTGCGGCGATCCGGAGTAGAATCGAAGTGATCACGCCGTGGAACTCGGAAAAAAGGTTCATCACTCACCAAATTGAAAGAACTGGAAGAGACTTGTCGGCAGGGCCGCCGCGTGTCGCGAGAAAATGCTCTGAAACAAGAGCTTAATCCGCATCTTGAGCTTCCGGCGCGCTCAAGCGCAATTCCGGGGTTTTGTCGAAGAGCCTTTGATGTTCGGCGATCGCATAAAGATCGGTCATGCCCGCGATATAATCGCAGACAAGCCGCGCGCGGCGCGTTTCATCGGTGGTCTTGGCCGCCGCCCGAGCCCATTCGGCCGGCATGAGGTCCGGGGCCATCAAAAGCCGGGGAAAAAGATCGCGGATGATCAGGCCCGCCCGGTCGCGAATACGGATCAGCCGTTCATGCCGGTACATGTTTTCAAACAGAAACACCGAGATCGACCTGTCAATATTTGCCATGTGCTGCGAAAAGCCGATGAGGGGCGCATCTTGTGCCCGCACCTCCTCCACGCTCGCGACCCCCGTTGCCGCGATCCGCCTCCGGCTCTCGGCAATGGCATCCTCGATAAAAAGGGTAATCAGCCGGCGCACCAGCTCATGAATGGCACGAACGGGCTCAAGACCAGGATAAAGTGCTTCAATCTCGCCACCAATAGCACGCAAAAATTCGACCTCGCCAATTTGCGCAAAATCGATGAGCCCCGCGCGCAAGCCATCGTCGATATCATGCGCATTATAGGCAATACCGTCGGCGAGGGCCGCAGTCTGTGCCTCGGCGGAGGCAAACTGCGCAAGGCCGAGATTTTGAATTTCATTATATTCGAGGATCGCCACGGGAAGCCCGCGTTTTGCGTAGCGCGGGGCGGCTTGCCCATCGGCCCGCAGCAGCGGGCCGTTGTGTTTGACGAGACCTTCCAATGTCTCCCAAGTCAGATTCAGCCCATCGAAGGCCGCATAGCGGCGTTCGAGCTTGGTGACGATGCGCAGCGCCTGCGCATTATGATCGAAGCCGCCGTAAGGCCGCATGAGTTCGTCGAGCACATCCTCGCCCGTGTGGCCGAAGGGCGTGTGGCCGAGATCATGCGCGAGCGCCAGCGCCTCGGCGAGATCGTCGTCGAGGCCGAGCGCGCGGGCGAGCGAGCGGGCGATCTGACCGACCTCGAGCGAATGGGTGAGCCTTGTGCGGAAATGGTCCCCCTCGTGAGGAACAAAGACCTGTGTCTTATGGGCGAGCCTGCGAAAAGCCGTGCAGTGAATGATACGGTCACGGTCACGCTGAAATTCCGAGCGGGTTGGCGAAGCTGGCTCCGCGATCAACCGGCCACGGCTCGCGGCCGGATCCGTGGCATAAGGCGCCCGCGGCGAGGCCAAAGCGAAAGCGGGAGAAATCTGGCAGACTGGCATGAAATTTGGTTGATCCATACCCACTCAGTTGCGGGCGTGCGCTTTGCGNNGTCGCGGAGATATTAAAGAGCGAGCCGCAGGGCTCGTTCCTGCGCGTCGGCGTTGATGGCGGCGGATGTTCCGGTTTTACCTATACCTACAACCTGACGACCGAACAATCCCATGATGATCTCGTGATCGAGCGCGAGGGCGCGAAGGTGGTGATCGATCCGGTCTCGCTCGACATCTTGCGGGGCTCACAAATAGATTTCATCGACGATCTGATGGGCCGGATGTTCAAAATCCGCAATCCGGCGGCGACAGCTTCCTGCGGCTGCGGATCGAGCTTCGCCGTTTAGACGCCGCCCTCTTTAAACATTGACCAAAGGAAAAACCGCCGCGATCCTTGACGCACCGTCAAGGATCGGGAAGTAGGCGTGTGCGCCATCGATGGCGATTCCTGCGGGTTTCAAAAATTAAAGAGGGGTGCAGTATGAAAATCGAGGCGGCACAGCGCCAGCTCGTCTCCTTGGCGCTCGCCGTGGCTTTTGCGGCGGCCGTGCTGCCCTCTGCCGGGCAAGGCGAGACACCCGCGGCCGCACCCGAACCCGGCACGGGGACGGAAACACCTGTTGTCGTCTTTGCGGCCGCCAGCCTGAAGACAGCGCTCGACGCGGTCGCGGCGGCATGGAAGATCAACACCGGCAAGACCGCATCGATCGCTTACGCGTCCTCTGGAACCCTTGCAAAACAGATCGAGCAAGGCGCCCCCGCCGATATCTTCATTTCCGCCGATCTCCAATGGATGGAGACTCTCGAAAAGGCCAAGCTCATCCGCGCCGGAACGCGCCGGAGACTTCTTGGCAACAAGCTTGTCCTCATCGAACCAAGCGATGCCGATACAAAGCTTGAGATCGTCAAGGGCTTCGATCTCGCGGCGGCCACGGGCGATGGCAAAATCGCGGTCTGCGCCCTGGACTTGGGAACAGGCGGGATTTACGCGAAGGAAGCCCTGGAATCACTTGGGATTTTCGCGAGCGTCGAACCAAAGCTCGCGCAGGTCGATACCATCCGAAATGCCCTGAGCCTTGTTTCGCGCGGCGAGGCCAAATTCGGCATTGTCTTTGCCACCGACGCCAAAGCCGACCCCAAGGTGAAAGTGGTGGGCACATTTCCGGCGTCGAGCCATAGCCCGATCGTCTATCCAATTGCTCTCGTCGAGGCTTCGGTCAATCCAGACGCGGCGTTATTCATGAGCTATTTGACGTCGCAGGCGGCAACCAAGATCTTTACGGGGCAAGGTTTCGAGATGCTGCCGAAGTGATTGTTGCTGGCGATTTTCAGGGAAAGAGGCTTCCGCCTCCCGCCAGGATCCCTCCCGGCAAGGGTCTTTCGACGCCGGTCGTCATCGGGAAGGTGATCGGCAGATTTTTTAATCGGCGCACCGCGAGATAAGCGAAGGCTTGCGCTTCCATCGCATCACTCGACCAGCCGAAGGTTTCCGCCAAAACGATCCTGCACGGCAGCCGGTCCGCCAATTCCCGCATCAAAGTTTTGTTGCGGGCGCCACCGCCGCACACGATCGCCATGGAAGGGATGGATGGCAAGAGCGGCAGCACGCGCGCGATGCTTGCCGCGGTAAAGGCAATCAGCGTCGCCGCCGCGTCTTCGGTTGCGAGTCTCTCGACCGGGCCGCTGGAAAAATCATTCCGGTCGAGCGATTTCGGCAGCGGGGCCGCGAAGAAAGGATGCGCGAGAAGTTCGTCCAAAGCCCTCTGATCGACCTTGCCCTGAGCTGCCGCCGCGCCGTCCTGGTCGAAGGCGAGGCCTAGGCGATTTTGCATTAAATCGTCGAGAAGCGCATTGCCTGGCCCGGTATCACAGGCAATCGGCTCCCTGCCCGGCGCGATAAAACTGATATTGGCCACGCCGCCAATATTGATCACCGCGACCGGCTCCAAAAAGCCCGCCGCGGCCGCAAGCGCGCGATGAAACACAGGCACCAGAGGCGCCCCCTGCCCGCCTTGCGCGACATCGGCGGCGCGAAAGTCAAAGGCAACCTTGATCCCGAGTTTCGCCGAAAGATCCATGCCGTCGCCGATCTGCACGGTGAGATGGCGCTCGGGCCGGTGCAAAACGGTCTGCCCATGAAAACCGATGAGATCGATCGCCGCCCTGTCGAGGGATTCCCTTACGAGAAAATCTTCAACCGCTTCCGCGTGGCGATCCGTGATCATGGCGTCGGCATGTGCCAGTGAACCCGGACGCGCGCGGCGATCGTCGAGCGATGCCGCCTCCGTGACCGCACCGCGCAACAACGCCCTATCCGCCTCCGCATAGGGGTAAGAGCGCGCCGGGCCGAGCGCGATCGCCTCTTCGCCGTCGGTCTCGATCAAGGCAACGTCAACGCCATCCATCGAGGTGCCGCTCATGAGACCTATTGCCCGGACCATTTGAATGGGCTCCCCCGCCGTGGCTATGGAAACCTATCTTGTTGCATGATCTGCCAAATGTTTTCAACGTCCGCCGGGCGGAAAAGAGGACCCGTTGCATTGCCGCGTCCTTCCCCCTAAATCTCACGGCTTCAAAACAGGGATCGCGCACCCTTATTGCAAGGGTGCAATCCTTTTGCACAAAGGCTTCCCGTGACTGGCGATTTCCGTCCTCAATCCGACTTTCTGAGCACGCTCACCGGGCGCGGCTTCTTGCATCAATGCTCCGATCTCGCGGGGCTCGATAAAATAGCGAAGAGCGGCGAACTCGTCGCCTATATCGGTTTTGACTGCACCGCGCCGTCGCTCCACGCCGGCTCCCTCGTCCAAATCATGCTCTTGCGCTGGCTGCAAAAGACCGGCGGCAAGCCGATCGCACTCATGGGCGGCGGCACATCACGCGTCGGTGATCCCTCCGGCAAGGACGCGAGCCGTCAATTGCTCCCCCTGGAGACGATCGCCGCCAATAAGGAGGGGATCAAAAGCGTCTTCGCCAAATTCCTGAGCTTCGGCGAAGGCAAGCAGGATGCGATCATGCAAGACAACGCGGATTGGCTTGCGTCCCTCAACTACATCGATTTTCTGCGCGACACCGGCCGTCATTTCTCGGTCAACCGGATGCTTTCGATGGATTCGGTGAAGCTCCGGCTCGAACGCGATCAGGAACTGTCCTTCCTCGAATTCAATTACATGTGCCTTCAAGCCTATGATTTTGTCGAGCTTTGCAAGCGCCACAACTGCGTCTTGCAGATGGGCGGCTCGGATCAATGGGGCAACATCGTCACCGGGATTGATCTCGGCCGCCGGATGGGCACGCGCCAGCTTTACGGCTTGACCTCGCCGCTGCTGACGACGGGGTCGGGCGCCAAAATGGGCAAGACCGCACAGGGGGCGGTCTGGCTCGACAATAGCATGCTCCCGCCATTCGAATATTGGCAATATTGGCGCAATTGCGAGGATGGCGATACCGGGCGGTTTTTAAAACTCTTCACCGAATTGCCGCTCGATGAAATCGCTAGGCTCGAAGCGTTGGGCGGCGCTGAGATCAACGAGGCGAAGAAAATTCTCGCGACTGAGGCGACCGCCATGGTGCATGGGCGCGAGGCTGCCCTCCAGGCGGCGGAGACGGCACGAAAAACCTTTGAAGAAAATGCGCCGGCGGAAAACCTCCCAAGCGTCGAAATCGAAGCCGCCGCAATCGAAGCCGGAATTGGGGTGCTCGCCGCTTTCGTCAAGGCAGGGCTCGCCGCCTCGACCGGCGAGGCGAGGCGACAGATCAAGGGAGGCGGCCTCAGGGTCAATGATCAGACTGTCACGGACGAGCGCGCGCTGATAGGACCTCACGATCTCACGGGAGGCGCGGTCAAACTTTCGCTTGGCCGCAAGCGCCATGTTCTTTTGAAGGTCGCTTGAATTCGTCCGATCACTGCGGGCGCAAGGGTCCGAAATCAGAGACGCCAAAGATCTGACGGAAAATTCCCGGCGCGATCACCGAGAGAGGATTGATGTTGAGGGTTGGAGCGCTGGCCAAGCCGGTGACCCGGTAATTGACCCCGATCAAGCCTTCGTTCGTTCCGCCCGCGAGGATATAGCCGAAGACCGGTATTTTCGCGAACAAATTGTTGAAGGCGTAGACGGGAACGAAGGTGCCGCTCATATCGACTTGATCATGGACGTAATCGAGGCTGCCTTCGACCGTTAGTCCAATGGCGTCGCCATGCATGGTTCCCTCGCTGAGATCGAGACGGCTGCCGTCGCGGTGGAAGCGCACTTGCAATTTGTTGAAAGCAACCGCATTGGCGTCGATCTTTTGCCGCCCTTGACTATCGAGCGGCGGCGCGCCCTCAAGCACGAGTCTGCGCAAGGCAGGTTCGTCGCGCAAGATGAAGTCGTCCACCACAAGGACACCGGCGAGTGTGTCCGGGGTAATACGCATGCCGACCGTAAGACGGCCGCGCTCCATATGTGTGTAGAGGTCTAGGAATGACAGAAGCGATCCCGCATCCTCGGTGACAAGATTAAGCACGGGAGACGTGCCGCCGCCGGTGAGATTGCTTGATATCGTTTGCCGGCCGAAGGTTCCGGCAAAAGTGAACTTCTGTAACTGGCCGCCACGTTTTGCATAGCTCAATTCGGCCCCGGTGATGTTGACTTTGTTGTATCCGCTGAGAATAGCGGATTTAACATCGTACTCGATCTCCTTGATTGGGCTCACATCCTTGTGATCGTCACCATTGCCCGCAACGATGCTACTGTGTTCGGGAGGGCTGAAAATCAACGATTTCAGGAATGGCCTCGCGTCTATCGTGGTGCCCTGAACGATCACTTTCATGGTTTCGCCAGCCCGTGTCATATCGATTTTCATATCGTCGCCAGCCGACAGCTTCGCCTGTGGAAATCTTGCGGCAATAAGAGAAAAATCCGTGCCCAGGTTTGCGCTACCCCGCGCCTGAATGGGTCCGGCATCGATAACGAGTTGATCGAGCAATGATCCGGTGTCATTGACGGCCAGCACAAATGTCATTTTTCCCGGCCGCCCGGCGGGTTTTGAAATTCCGGAAATCTCAACGACAGCGCGACTCAAATCAAGTTCGACCCGCGCCTTGGGTTTTTCCCCGGTGCCGATCGGAGCGCTCATTTTGGCACCGATTGGGCCACTCACCCCCGGGATAGAACCAAAACCTAGCCTTGCGCGGTCGGCATCGTCCAGGGTCATGGTAATCGACGCTTCGGCTGGCTTACCCGGTAATCGCGCCATAGCGATCGTGACCGGAACGCCGAACATCATGCCCTGTCCGCTCGTTCTCAGGCCCGAGGAAGGATCCTCGCTGACGTTCAGAGTCGCAGAGTCGAGATTCTCGCTGCCGATCAGCCGTTCCGCGGAAAAATTGGTGACGTCAGTATTGATCTTGAGAGTGATATCCGCCGGACTCATATTGGGGCCGAGCATCATATCGATTTCGAGAGTACCGTCGTTCTGTCCCCGCAATGTCGCAGGATCGAGCGGAAGATTGGCAAAGGGTTTGAGGGCGTCATACGACAGAAGTTCTCCGACCGCCTCGACGCTGCTCGTCACCTTGGCCTCTATCACGGCGGGCGTCGGTTTCAACCCAGTGTCGGCAATATGGAAGCTGCCATCAGAAAGGTTCAACACGTGGTCATCGCCGGCATCCAGGACGGCACTTGCGACCGTGAAAGTCGCAGTCCGGCCGGTCATATGGCCGATCCCATTGATGCCGCGCAAAGGCGGCACGCCGGACAAAAATTCAAGGCTGGCGTTCGTGATCGTAAAATCGACCGCGGATTTTTCATCCGGAGGCGCTTGTGCAGCCCACATCGCCTGCAAATCGGCGGCATCGAAATCGATCTGCATGGTGCCCTTCTCCAGCGTTCCCTCGCGGGCGCGGGGAAGCAAATAGGACTTGACCGGTGGCGCGAGGAACGATGGCCACAGGCGCATGGCGGCACTCACCGGCGTCGGCGAGATCGAGGCGCCAAGCCTTATGTGGGGTCCATTGATCCAATCGATCGCTCCGGCCATGGCGAAACCGCACTGCGGACCGCTGAACGAAAACCGGTCGATAAAGAATTTTTTTTCCGCTAGAAAAAGCCGCGCCGCCAAGCCGACGTGATCAATCAGGACAGGCTTTTCACCGGGCCGCTCGGGACCCGACACACCCGGCTCCGCATTGATAAGCCCGATCGACCACGGATCGCCCTCGCGAACCGGCGGCTTCACCGACCCAGAAACCGCGAAATGCGTCGCGCCCGCTGCAAGCCGCCAATGATCGATAACAATGCGCCGCACGGCGGAATCCCAATGAAACCCGCCATCGATCTTGTCGACCATCATGGGTTCATCGTTGGGATTGTCGAAACGCAGGTAACCGGCTCCAAACTCGAATCGACCTGACGCATCCGAAAGCGTTTCGTCGCCTTGCAAACGGATGCTGAGCTTGCCGGACAGCGGCATATCGAAATCGGCGCCGATCGAGCGCGAGCCCGTCGCAAGCAAGATTTCATCGAGGGATAGATTTGCGAACGAAAGCTTGAGTCCGCGTTCGGAGCCAGGCTTCCCGTCGGCAACGCCCGAGGCCGTCCAGCGGCCATTCGGTCCTTCGACGGAAAGATTGAACCGCCTGGCGCCGGAGAATAATTTATCGAATTCAAGATTAACGCCATTGAAAACCAGCGTTTGGCCGGCGGTCTCGTCGTCGATAACAATCTTGCCACGCGTGATGCCGACACGATCGATAGCCGCGACCGGATTTTCCGGATTGGTCAGCGTGTCGATGATGAGCCGGATCGAGTCCGCCAGCTGCTTGACAAGCAGGGCCCGCGGCAGCTTTGCCGCGGGCCCTGGAACGGGATTTGGTGTTCCCGCGTCCGCTGGCGGAGCATTGCTATCTGCCGCAAGCGGGGGAGTAAGAGCCACGGCATCCAGGGAGTCGGATGAATCCGGCAGGGCGAGCGAGCCGTCGGGCCGCAACGCCAGATGCACCTCGACGTCGAAGATTTCGAGCCGCTTTGGCGTCACGCGTCCAAGAATGAGCGCAAAAGTATCGACCGACACTTCGGCGCGTGGGGCGGTCAAGAGCGTGTGGCCGGAGCGTTCCTTAATCGACAATTTGTCGATGCTCAAAGCTGGCGCGTAGCCATTCTTGACGATTGCGGTTTCCCCGAAGCTGAATTCATAGCCACGGCCGAAACGCTCGTCGAGGGCATTGGCGATTTGCGGCCCGAGACCTTTGATCGACAGCGGCCCCAGCGCGATGCGGGCCACGAAGAAACCGCCGCCAATGAGCGCCAGAAGAGCCAATCCCAGCATCAGCTTGCAAGTGGACCAGGCAAACCGCGCGGGCCCATGCCTTCGGCAGGGCTTCAGCCCAATGCACGGAGAGGCATTCGCCGCTACCGCTTGCCGGCGCAGCCAATTTCCCAGCCAGGCACGGGACCAGGCCGGATTTCCATCATTATGTTCGACCAACCGCTCGCGGCCTTTCAAAAGCAAGCTTAAGCTGGAAACTTTGATCCTGTACGCCTATACGCACTTTATCGAATAGGTACTCTACCAAAAAACTCACGGCGCACAGGAGCGAAAGGTTGGACTCTGAAAATCGCCGGTCAATGTGACGAAAGGAAGGCCCATGACCAAAAACTCATCTAATGAACAGTCCAAGAACGCAAAAAAGAATTTAAACAACAGCTCGGCCGATAATTCGAGGAAGAAGCTTGGTCCTGGGAACAAAGCGCCGGATTTCGAGTTACTAGACGATGCGGGAGCCAAAATTTCACTCGCAAGCTTTGCCGGCAAGAAGCTGGTTCTTTATTTCTATCCGAAAGACGATACCTCCGGCTGCACCAAGGAAGCTATCGACTTTAACGGCTTGCGGGGCGAATTCAAAAAGACCGGCGCGGCAATCCTTGGCGTATCGCCTGATAGTGTGGCAAGCCATGCAAAGTTCAAGGTCAAACATAAGCTCGATCTCGCGCTCGCCGCCGACGAATCGAAGGTGATGCTTGAGGCCTATGGCGTATGGGCCGAAAAAAGCATGTATGGCCGGAAATATATGGGGGTCGAGCGCACGACCTTCCTCATAGGCAAGGACGGCCAGATTGCAACTGTATGGAACAAGGTGAAAGTCCCCGGTCACGCCGAAGCGGTGCTCGCTGCGGCCAAAGCGCTTTAAGGGCCCAAGTCAAGCAGAGGACTATTTCAACGTCACCAGACAGATCAAGAAAAATCAACCACGCACGCAAGGCTTTTTAACTCTACAGAAACACTTTTCATGAACCTTACGGAAACTTAGCAATTTACATTACATTTGCGAAACGAATTTCCTTCTGAAGCTCGCTTTCAAAGCCGCTTTTGAAGCCTGCTAGAGGAGCACATTATGCGTGGTATCTTAAGTGCTTGCGCTCTCTATTGCGGGTTCATCGCCATGCCAGAAGCTGAGGCATCGGTGCGAATCAATATCGATCTGAGCTCGCAGACCATGCATGTGAGCTCAGCGAGCGGCAGCTATGACTGGCGGGTTTCCACGGCGCGCTCAGGCTATCGGACGCCGCGCGGCACGTATCGGCCTTATATGTTGCAGCGCACGCATTTTTCGCACAAATATCATATGTCGCCGATGCCTTATTCCATCTTTTTCGCCGGCGGCTATGCGATCCACGGCACGTATTCGACGGGATCCCTCGGCCGTCCCGCCTCGCATGGGTGCATTCGTCTCGCACCAGGCAACGCCGCGCTTCTCTACCACATGGTGCAAGCCGAGGGTGGTTCGATCACCATTTCCGGATCGCCGCCAAGCACGCGCTATGCGCGCCGCTACCGCCAGCCTGGTACCGCCCTCGCCTACGCTCCGGTGCGGCGGACGGCCGCCCCAGTCCGGGCTTGGCAGGCCAATCCCGTCGTCAGGTCGCAATCGCAATGGCCCTTCTGGCCGTGAGCTGCACGGGGCTAGGTAAAGAAAGCCGCCGAGGCGCTGGAGCGCGTCCTTGAGCCTGCCAGAACACCGTTCCCCCTGCGCATCGCAACACGATTTGCTGAACCTAGACCATGATCGCTTCAAGATGAATCGCTCATGACCTCTATTCCTTCGCTTTCTCGCGTGATCTTATCCAAAAAACCTGCAACTTTTCTACAGATCATGCTTTAGAGCGCGTCCCGAACTTATGGAATCTTTTGAGCGGATCCTTGCCGGTCACGTCATTCCATTTTATCGGGCAGCGCTTCTCAATCCTCGACAAAACCTAAGGCAAGGAAGCAGACGATGTTTTCGGGCAAGCGCAGTTGGACGACGCCGCGCGACCGTGATCTCGGTCTGCACCGGATCGAAAATCACGCGGGCTTGGCGATCAGCGTTCTCCCGAACGGCTGTATCTTCGCAATCGAACACCCGCGCCCGGACGGCGCGACGCTCATCAACCAGCTGCTCGGCTCACCGGTCGATGGCGGCATAGGCCGGATGTATGTGCGCGTTGACGGCGAGGCTCCGCTCCCACTCCAAGCCGCCGGCCCAAGCGCCAATGCCCGGTTCGGTTTTGCTGGAGACCGCTTTGTATGGGAAGCGGAGACACGCGGTATCCGCTTCCGCCTCACACTCTCGCTGCATCCGCAAAACCCCGCTTGGCTGTGGCATCTGGAGGCAATGAATACAGGCACCGCCACGCCATCCCTCGATGCGATTCTCATCCAGGACATCGGCCTCGGCGACCGTGGCTTCCTGATGAACAACGAAGCCTACGCCTCGCAATATATCGACCACCATGTCGCGCGGCACCCCATTTACGGACAGGTGGTCATGAGCCGGCAGAACCTCACGCAAGGCGGCCTGAACCCCTGGGTTGCGCACGGATGCCTTGACGGCGCGAGTGGCTTTGCGACCGATGGGATGCAGCTCTTCGGCCCCGCCTTCCGCGACGGAAATGCGTTTGGCTTTGCATTTGGAACAAGCTTGCCGGACTCGCGGTTGCAGCACGAGCTCGCTTGTGCCGCGATCCAATCCGCGCCAGCCGCGCTGGCGCCGGGCGCTGGCGCGGCCTGGCGCTTCTTCGGCCTTTATGTGTCCGATCATCCGGAAGCATCGAGCGATGGCGATCTCGCGCGGCTCGATGCCTTAGATCACGTGTGGGATGATAAAGAGCCCGCCGCCGCCGCACTCGCCCCGCCGGTCAGGAGCTTCGTGCAAGATGCGCCTTCAGCTGTGGCCGAGCCGCTCGACGCCGCAGGCCTTGCGCGACTCTACCCCGAACGGCTCCACGAGGAGCGGCTGGACGACCGGCTGCTTTCCTTTTTCACACAAGATCCGCCGCACAACCGCCATGTCGTGCTGAGGGACAAGGAGCTGCTCGTCACGCGCCGGCATGGCACATTGCTGCGCTCCGGCCAATCCATGCTGCCGGATGAAGCGACGCTTTGCGCCACATGCTGGATGCATGGCGTGTTCGCCGCCCAACTGACGATTGGCAACACATCCTTCCACAAGCTTTTTTCGGTCTCGCGCGACCCTTACAACATCACGCGCGCGAGCGGTATGCGCATGCTGATCGACATGGGCGAAGGCTGGCGGCTGCTCACAGTTCCATCGGCATTCGAAATGGGCCTTTCCGATTGCCGCTGGATCTACCGTTTTTCCAGGCGCACGGTCAGCGTGCATGCCATAGCATCCGGCGAAGATCCGGCGATGCAATGGCGCGTCGCCGTTGATGGCGAGCCTTGCCGCTTCCTCGTCTTTGGACATTTGGTTCTGGGCGAACGCGAGCTCGACACAAAGAGCCCTATCGAGGCCGACACGCAAGCCAAGCGCTTTTCATTGCGTCCGGACCCGAATTCGATTTGGGGCCAGCATTACCCCAACGCTGTCTATCATCTGGTCACCAGCACGCCTGATGCGATTGAAGCGATCGGCGGGGACGAGTTGCTCACCGCCGATGGGCAACCCCGGCATGGGGCCTATGTGTCGTTTCGCACGCGGCCCGTGCGCGAACTCTGTTTCGCCGCCACCGGTTCGATGACCGATCCGGAATTCGCGGCGCAACTTGCCATCAAATATCAGACCGGCACAGGCGATCAAAACCTCCTTGCGCCGGCTGGCCGATACTGGGTAGGCGTCACCCGCAACCTCCGCATCACGGGGGGTGGCCGAGAGGGCGCCGCGCTCAACGCGCTGATCCCTTGGCTCGCCCACAATGCCATGATCCATCTGACCGTGCCGCACGGGCTCGAACAATACACCGGCGCCGCCTGGGGAACCCGCGACGTCTGCCAGGGGCCGGTCGAGTTCCTGCTTGCGCTGGAACATGATGAACCCGTCAAGGAGATCCTTCAGATTGTCTTTGCTCAGCAATATGAGACGGGCGACTGGCCGCAATGGTTCATGCTCGAACCTTATTCGATCATCCAGGATCGGGTAAGCCACGGTGATGTCATCGTCTGGCCGCTCAAGGCCCTCAACGATTATATCGAGGCAACGGGGGATTTCGGCTTTCTCGACGAGAAAGTCGCATGGCGGCGCGAGGACACGCTCGATGTGACAGCGCGACAGGACAGCGTGGCCGATCATATCAAAAGCTTACTTGCCGCGGTACAGGCGCGCTTCGTCCCCGGCACACATCTTATCCGCTACGGCGAGGGCGATTGGAACGATTCGCTCCAGCCCGTCGATCTCAGCATGCGGGACTGGATGGTGAGCAGCTGGACGGTCGCGTTATTGTTCGAGCAACTCAATCGCTACGCCGAGGTGCTGCGGCGGGCGGGCCGCGACGATGACGTTGAGGGGTTGAGCGAACTTGCGGCCGGAATGCGCCTCGACTTCAACCGCCATCTTATGGGTGATGGTACGGTCGCTGGCTATGGGCTTTTCGGACCGGGCGTCGAGCGGCCCGAGCTGCTGCTGCATCCAAGCGATAGGCGCACAGGTCTCAAATACTCGCTGCTGCCCATGACCCAGAGCATCATTGGCGGACTCTTTACCCCGCATCAGGCGCAACATCATCTCGGGCTCATCCGCGAGCATTTGCTGTTCCCCGATGGCGTCCGCCTCATCGATCGGCCGGTCGCCTACCATGGCGGTCCGCAAACCATGTTCCGGCGGGCCGAATCATCATCATTCTTCGGACGCGAAATTGGCCTCATGTATGTTCATGCGCATCTGCGCTATGCGGAGTCCATGGCGATTCTTGGCGACGCCGAAGCGCTTTGGGAAGCCCTTCAACTGGCAAGCCCCATCACTGTCACGGAGCGCCTCGCGCATGGACGTTTGCGCCAGCGCAATGCCTATTTCAGCAGCAGCGACGCCGCGTTTGCCGACCGTTATGCCGCAAGTGCCGAGTGGCGGCGGGTCAAGTCCGCTGATGTTGGCGTCGAAGGAGGCTGGCGGATCTATTCCAGCGGCCCCGGCATCTTCATAAGCCTTTTGGTCCGTCATCTGCTTGGGCACCGGCGCCTTTGGGGCGAACATGTCGTGCAACCCTTGCTGCCAATTGCCCTTCTAGACATGGTCATGGATTCGAAATCGAGCGCATGAAGCGCCGCTTCCGGTGCCGAACCCGAAACGCCGCGACTTTATTTAAGATCATACTCTTGCCTCGTTGATGCAAATCAATCCTCAAAAGCCACTGCCAAGATAAATTACGAAAAACAACTACAAGGCAGAAACAGCCGCCTTATATGAATGCGTAAGCCGGTGGTCTTCCTTCGGTCTCGTGGACCACGGTGGGACTATCTCCGGCAAAAAGCATCCGCACGGGAAGAAAGCGCCAAGAGGATCGCGTGAAACATTTGGACCACCCTGAAAAGCTTGACTGGGCCAAGCTGCCGCCGGCCTTCCGGCGCATTCGTCTGGAACTCGCGCGCGAAAAGGGCCATCCTACCGGGAGCGCTTTGATCGGCTACACTTTCGTGGCGCCGCTTGATGCCGATGGCCGGATCGATCCCAATTTGTGGCACCAATATCATGACTTTTGCCGCGTCGTTCGCTTTCGTCCGGACGAAGCCGACGACATCGGCCATCTGGTGCGCAAGCCTGGCGGAGCTTGGGCCTTTCGCTATGATGTCGGCGGCGATCAGGCCGATGAGACCGGCTATCATTTCAGCTCTGACCAGTTCATTATTGGGGATTATGTGTCGGTCCGAGAAGACGATGGCCTGCATACGTTTCAGGTCGCCTCGGTGGAACCCGTGTGACCGGGTGCAAATAAGCACAAGCGGCACTTGGGGCATANNGCGTGAACGGCCAAGCATAGACTATGATCGCTTCAAGATGAATAGCTCATAGTTTCTATCGCTTTGTTTTACCGCATGATCTTCTCCAAAAAGTCTGCAACTATTTGGGATCATGCTCTAGAAAGATCAAAATTAGGATCTGAAACTGGCACGATCACGGTCATGCCGAAGGCCAACCGCCACGGGAGTTCTCCGATGTGCTATAAGACTTTGATGGTTTGTTGCGATCTGAACGCCGGCAATGATAACCGGCTCCACATCACCGCAAGCCTTGCCGAGCGTTTCGATGCGCGCGTCATCGGAATTGCCGCGGAGTCGGAAGTTATCCCGGTCAATCTTGCGGAAAGCGATGCCTTTTCGAATGTCGACATGTGGGAGGTGAACCAGGCCAATGTCGTTAAACGCCTTAAATTGGCGGAAGAGCGCTTCCGCGACGCTTTCAAGGGCCGGGCAAAGCAAATCGAATGGAGGTCGGCACTCGCAGAGCCTGTTTCCTTTATCGCCGCGGAGAGCCGTGCGGCCGATCTCGTGATTGTTGGCAAGGGCCATGACGAAACCTCGCTCGATCCCGCTGATCTCGTCATGTGGGCCGGACGCCCGCTGCTTCTGATTCCAAACGGTATCGAATTGAAGGCTGAGCGGATTCTCGTTGCTTGGAAGGATACACGAGAAGCGCGCCGCGCGATTTGCGATGCCTTACCCCTGTTGCGCCTCTGCCAAAAAGCCATCGTCGCGGAAATCGACGAGAATCATAATCCGGAGGCGGCCAGCCGCCGTGTCGAAGATGTCGCCGCTTGGCTTGCCAGCCACGGTGTCAACGCAACGGCTTGGAGCGAGCCCTTGAGCAAGACCGCGGCAACCCAACTCGACGCGCTCGCCGACACGGAAGTCATGGACCTCATTGTCACCGGTGCTTACGGTCACGCAAAATTCCGCGAATGGGTTTTCGGGGGTGTGACGCACGATCTTCTGGAGCAAACCTCCCGCTGTCATCTCCTTGCGCATTGACGTCTAAGGCGCGTTGACGCGCGGACAGTTTGGAGAGCCGGCAATGTTTGGCATGGTCCTGCACGAAATCGGCAGGCCTTTGGTCTACGAGGAATTGCCCGATCCTGTCCCCGGCCCTGGCGAACTCCGGGTCCGGGTGGAAGCTTGCGGCGTCTGCCGGACCGATCTCCATGTTGTGGATGGCGAGCTGCCGGACGAGATTCTCCCAATCATACCGGGACATGAAATCGTCGGGCGGATCGATGCGCTCGGCCCTCATGTGGAGGGGCGCGAAATTGGCGAGAGAGTCGGCATTCCCTGGCTTGGGTCGACCTGCGGCGTCTGCCCCTATTGCCTAAGCCACAGGGAAAATCTTTGCGACCGGCCGGTGTTCACGGGCTACACGCGAAACGGCGGTTACGCGACCCGTGCGATCGCCGACGCGCACTATGCTTTTCGCTTGAGTGAAGACAGCAGCGCCGCCGCGCTTGCGCCTTTGCTCTGTGCCGGCCTCATCGGCTGGCGCTCGCTAAGCTTTGCGGGCAGTGCAAAAACTCTAGGCCTCTATGGCTTCGGGGCGGCGGCTCATATTATCGTGCAAGTCGCGCGCAAACAGGGGCGCCAGGTTTTTGCCTTCACGCGCCCCGGAGACGCGGCCGCGCAATCTTTTGCCTTACGCCTCGGTGCCGCCTGGGCCGGAAGCTCCAGCGAAAATCCGCCCGAGCCTCTCGACGCGGCGATCATCTATGCGCCTGTCGGGGAATTGGTGCCTGCCGCGCTCGCGTCGGTACGCAAGGTCGGTATTGTCGTTTGCGCGGGGATTCACATGAGCGATATCCCCTCCTTTCCTTATCGTTTGCTTTGGCAGGAACGCCAGATCGTCTCGGTCGCCAATCTCACACGGCAGGATGGCGTAACGTTTCTCGCCTTTGCCGCCGAAGCTGGGATCGAGACGCGGACCAAGACCTATCCGCTCGATCAGGCGAACAGCGCCTTGGCCGATTTGCGGGACGGCAGGCTCGAAGGCGCGGCGGTGCTGCTTCCGCTTCCTGGCTGAAGCGTCCTGACGATCAGCGCAAGATCGCGGCCAGAGCATCCCTGGCGATTGTTTCGAG
>PLUZ01000415.1:0-2299 GCA_003162995.1 Methylocapsa sp.
TGAAATTTTCGGCGGTCTGAACGGCGGGGGCGATCAGTTTTGCCTCAAGGCCAAAAGGGTCAGTTTCAAGATAGGGAAGGAGGTTGCGCGCATTCGCAAATCCAAACGCTTGCTGGGAAATTCTCAGCTGTTCGCATTCTTCAACTAGCTTTTGCAGAAGCTTTTTGGCCTCCGCTAATTGCCCCATATGCAAACAGGCCATGGCAACCGCATACTCCCCCCAGCTCGTGAAATCGAGTTTCTTTCCAATATAAATCTTGAAATCCTCGCCGGTCGAAATGGCCTCGACATGGGCCGCAATCTCATTCTCGAAAGCCCATTCGAATTCGGCGGTAAAATTATCCTCTACGTACCATGCCTCACTTCCAGCGCGCGTACGTAAGCGGCCACCCCAGCCAAGAACACCGCGTATACGCGGCTCGAAGAGCGGCAGGACAAAACGGTTGACAAAGGCGAACTTAGCCGCCCCAGTCCAGCTTGACCTGCCGAACATGCATCCTCTCAAATACCAGCCGATCGGCTGGAAAAAGAGCATATTGTCGAAAAAAATTACATTCGGATGGCGCTGCAGCACAGGCTTGATAAGTGACTTTAAAAGCCTTGCCGATGCCATCAGGGTCTAACCTCCAGGATATAAATCCGCTGCGCGTAGCCCTTAAACGCGTCTTTTGCCGCATCCCAATATTGGTTGATTTGCCTCGACCCCAAACCGCCAATTCCCGTTTTGATGTCGAAAATGCAAATTGTGCCGTTGCCCACATCATGCAACACATCAAGGAAGGACGAACCCGCTACCCTGAGCCCATTTGGCAATAATGTGCCTCCGAGTAAACCGGCATTAACCTTAAACCCCGGCTGGCCGAAGAACGCCGCTGCAACCTCCTCGTGAACCATATTGCCAACCTCCTGCGGCGTCGCATCGGGGTTTTGCGCCCTGATCTGAGCATCCGATGAAGACGTTACAGCCTGAACCTTGGGGTAGGCTGGGCAGGCCGTTTCCACCTCTTCTTGCGAAAGATTGCCGATGACCGGGCGTTCGTCGCCAGCGGCTGTTGCGAGTTCGCGCAGATCCGAGGCAGCCGCGTTAAGCGTTTCTCATTCCGGCGTGGCGTCGGGTGGCCAGGGCAGCGCCTCGAAGGGCGCCAGCGCCTTGAGGATGTCTTGGGCTACGGCGAGATGGGCGGGATTATCCACCCTAAAGGTCTCTTGCGTTGCCGACAGCAACAGACCCCCTTGCGCAGTGCGCTCGTGGATGGCGGAGGGCGGCGGCGTGATGAGAGACGCAAAGCGCGGCGACACATAGTTCAGCCACGCGAGACGCAGATGAGCAGATTTCTGCCAAAAATCAGAGATTGTGACTGGGTAGGCGATGCACCAGGTCGGCTCCCAAGCCTCGACGATAGCAAGGAGCGCGGCTCTAAATAATCTGAAAGTAACGACGCTGTCCTCGGGCGCAATTCCGTAGCACGTCCCCAAAACGACGTGGTTCATGAAATAAGGCCCAGGGAGTAGATTATTAGCTTGAAAACTCACCTTGAAGCCGCGAGCATTTGGTTCGAACGTGTTGTAACTAAATGCGCCATAATGATAACCATAGTACCATTCGGCATGGCCGTCGTCGTCATACCAAATTGCTTGCGCAATTGTTTTCGTCAAGCTTGCGGGGTTCATATCGAAGGGCTCGACTTCGGTTTCGCTGGTGAACAAGTACCAATTTGCAAAGACAGGATCGATGGTCTTCAACTGGTTGAGAAGATCGAGGAGACGAAATGCCAAGGCTTCCGGCGTGTCGGCGCGCGGACCCCAATAGGCTGCGATTTTATATTGCGGATTGACCATCAATTGCCTCCTGTTGGGGGATAAGGAATCACCTCTATCTGCCTCAATCTGACATCGTCTTTAAACAGGTTTCGAACATAATCGGCGGCGCTTTCTTCTGCGAAAAACCAGATGATCGGCCGCGCCCCGGCGGCCTGAACCTGGCGGCCGGCTTGCTCGAGCAATTTTGCTGAGGCGCCGATATCTTCTTGTTGATGGAAGCTCTTGCTCAACAAATCAGCATAGCCGGGGCCTTTGGCTTCGACCATTACGCCAGTTGCTTGAATACAATCATCGAAGAACACATTCCTTCCGGTGATCGGATTGAATAGAGTAACGCCAAATCCTTGCGGCAAAGGATTCTGCGGATTGACGAGATTATGAATAACCCTCTCATATTCAGCCGCCGTTTCTGATGCGCCATGCGGTGTATCCGGCACCGGCTCGGGACAAAGTTTTGGCTCCTCCCGCTTGGTTTGCG
>PLUZ01000415.1:2327-18773 GCA_003162995.1 Methylocapsa sp.
CCTCATGGTTGAGGCTGTAGTTGAGGCCGGGCTCCCCCGGCACGGCGCCTTGCGACGTGACGCCGCCATTTGGCGACGGAATGAAAACGAGGCCGAAGGCGGCAGCGGCCCCTGCAAAACCAGCGGCAACCGTAGCAAGGCCTGCAAGCGACTCCGCGCTGAGCGGGCCGAGGATCGAGCCTTCAGCCGCGACACCGGCGGCGGCTTCGGCGCCCCTCACCGCCACACGGCTTGGCGCACCGGCAGCAGACTGCGATGAACCGCGAGCGGACGAGCCCTCCGCCGAACCCGCATCCCCGCTTCCCCCGCCGCTGGTCCAGCGGCCATGATCGTCGCGCGGCTGATCCGAATCGAATTTCCGCAAATCCTTTGGCAGATCGAAGCCCAAAACCTTGCAGAGATCGCGTGGAGAGTGGCCGGACGCGATCAGATGATCGGCGAGAAAAAGCCGGAACGCCTGTTCCCCGCTGTCGAGCTTTGGCAGACGCAGCTGCTCCAGATGGATTTGCGCGAGGCTTTTGTCGCCTTGCGCCCAAAGCGCCGACGCATGCCGCAATTTGGCGAGCAGAGCGGCCTTGACCGGCGCCGAAAAGGCAGCCGCGAGCAGCGCCAATATGCGGTCCTCGCCGGACAGATCGAGGGTTTCCGCACCTTCGCCATCGCGCCGCACGGGAGCGATAGAGGTCCCGGCTCCGAGCACAAGGCCAACCTCGGTAAAAGCCAAGGACCGGCTTAGCGGGCGCTGCTTGCAAAGCGCCAAAAACGCCTGTTCAAAACGCGCGATGGCGCCCACGCCAAACTCCCATGAATCGATTCAGTGTCGAGAGAGGATGCGCGGATGGATGTATAGTGTCAAAAACGAAACGTGAACATCCGAGCGAGGCAAAGCTGTGCGATCATCACACCGGCACCCGCACCGTCGCCCGCAACCCCCCCGTCCTGCTGTCGCCGAGGCTGATGTCGCCGCCGTGGGACCGTGCGATGTCGCGGGCAATCGCAAGGCCGAGCCCGGTGCCGCCTTCGTCCTGGTTGCGGGCGCCGTCGAGGCGGAAGAACGGCCGGAACACATCCTCGCGCCGGTTCGGCGGAATACCGGGGCCGTCGTCGTCGACATGGACCGTCAAGAAACGCTGGTCCCGGACAGCCTCGATGGAAATATGCTCGGCGTGGGTCTGTGCATTGCCGATCAGATTGGCAAGGCAGCGCTTGAACGCATCGGGCCTGAGCGTCACGATCGGATCGCCCGCAAAAGAGATCTTGGTCTCAAACCCCGCCCGCTCCGCGTCGAGGCGCAAATCCTCCAGAAATTCCTCAATATCGATTTCCGCCGCGCTCTCCCCGGCATCGCCCCGCGCAAAGGCGAGATAAGCCTCTAACATGCGCTGCATTTCGTCCACATCCTTTTGCAGATCGCGCGTCTCGTCGGTCTGCCGCATCAAGGCCAGTGAAAGCTTGAACCGCATGAGGATGGTGCGAAGATCGTGGCTCACCCCATTCAGCATTGTGGTGCGCTGCTCGAAGGCGCGCTCGATCCGCCGCTTCATCTCGATAAAGGCGTAGCCTGCCTGGCGCACCTCGCGCGCGCCGCTTGGATGGAATTCGAGATCGCGGCCCTTGCCAAAAGCTTCCGCCGCCCCGGCGAGCGAAAGAATCGGCTTGATCTGATTGCCGAGGAAGGCGATCGCAACCACGATCAACACGAAGGAAGTCCCAATCATCCACAAAATGAAGATCTGGGAATTCGAGGCATAAGCCGCGTTGCGCAAGGCAACCACCCGCAAGATCGAGTCATCGAGTGCAATTCTGATCTCGATGAAATTCGAGCGGCCGACCGTGTCGAGCCAGAATGGCTTACCGAGCTGACGTTTGATCTCGTTCGAGAGAGCGACATCGATGATCGAGAAGAAAGGTTTTGGCAGCGCCGGCGGCAGTTCGCCCTTGGGCAGGAACTCTATGTCGATATCCAAGCGCCGCTGGGCTATCTGCACCAGGAGGTCGTCGTTCTTCCGTCCCGGATAGACTTGATGGAGCTCAACGATTGCCGCGATCTCTTGCGTCAACACTGTGGAAAGCCGCATCGTGACTCGCTGCCAATGCCGCTCCATGAAAACATAAGTAAGCACGCATTGCAGGATCACCATCGGCGCGATGACGATGAGAAGCGCCCTTGCGTAGAGGCCCTTGGGCAGAAGAATGGCAAGTTTGCGCGAGAAAGCCCGCCACCAGGAGCGCGGCTGCGTGAAGGAGACGGGGAGGGAAAGGCTCAAGGCACGGCCCCCGTTTAACGGTTTCAGCGATCGACCAGCAAACGATAGCCCGCGCCCCGCGCGGTCTGCAAATAGAGCGGATTGGCGGGATCGCGCTCGATCTTGCGGCGCAGCCGGTTGACCTGCACATCGACTGTCCGCTCATTGGCGGCCACGCCGGACCCAGCCAGGGTTTCCCGCGCGACCGTTTCGCTCGCGTTTTCCGCCAGCAGCCGCAGCATCTCGCGCTCCCGGTCGGTCAGCCTTACGATTTCATCGCGCTGGCGCAGTTCGCCACGGCCAAGATCGAAGCTGAAATCGCCAAACCGAACAAAAGCCGGAGGTCCGGCGATGGCACGCGGCGGCGCCCGGCGCCGCAATCGCCAGGGTAGCCGTGTTCGANNTAAGGTCAGCTCGCGCGGTTCGCAGGGCTTGCCGAGATAATCATCGGCGCCGATCTCCAAGCCGCGCACCCGGTCTTCCGCTTCGCTGCGGGCGGTCAGCATCAAAATGGGGACGCGTGCGAGTTCCGGCCCGCCTGCCCGCAGCCGCGCCGCGAAAGTGAAACCATCCTCGCCCGGCATCATGACATCGAGGACGATCAGATCGAACGACAGACTCTTGAGGTGGGCCAAGGCTTCCTCGGCATCGGCGGCGGCCGTAACGCGATACCCCTCTTCGCTCAGCATGCGAGACAGAAGTGCGCGGATGCGCCGGTCGTCGTCGACAATAAGTAGATGCGCGGCATCGTCGGCTGGCGCCCCCGCCCCCGGGGATCCATGCGGCGAGTCTTGTGAGAGCTGGCTCACCGTTGCGGTCCTTGGCCGCCCGCGGCCGGGTCAACGCCGGTCATCGCGGCGACCTTGTCCCGCCCGCTTTCATCGACCATGGCGAGAAGAAATGCGATCGCTTGAGATTGGGCGCCTTCCGGCAGCCCGGCGAAGACAGAAGCAAACCGTTTCGACTGCAAGACCGCAACGTCGAGCGCGAGCGCTTTTCCGCGCGGCGTTGGAAACAATTGGCGGTGGCGGCGGTCCCGCGTGCCCCGGCGTGCCTCGACATAGTCCTGATCGAGCAATTCCTTGAGGACGCGATTGAGGCTCTGCTTGGTGATTTTCAAAATCTCCAGCAATTCGGCGATTGTTAGCCCCGGACGCCTCGAGACGAAATGCAAGACCCGGTGGTGCGCCCTGCCAAAGCCAAGCGCGGCGAGCAAATGATCGGCATCGCCGACAAAATCGCGATAAGCGAAAAACATGAGTTCGATCAGATCGTACATCGGCGCGCCGCCCGCTTCGGCCACACCCGCGCCAAAGGGCCTTTGCGGGAGATTTCGAGAACCGTCCTGGCTTCGAGCTAACAGATCCACGCGCGCCGCCTTTATGTCAGCATTATTGACATATTTCAGGAAGAAACTTATACGTCAAGTGTGCACCCGCAGGCGACTTTTTCAAACAGGTCCTTAGTTTTATTCCCCCCGCTACGCTATATTAGGTTCACTAGGATGGGCGCATTCGGGGCGCAAGCCAAACCTAAGCCCAGGACCTAAGCGACAAGACCTAAGCGCCGAGACTTAAAGCGAACAAGACCTAAGCGGAGGAGTGACCGATGTCCGTTTTGCCCTTCGACCAGCGCGACGGCTTCATCTGGATGAACGGCAACCTTGTCGCCTGGAAGGACGCCAAGCTGCATGTTCTCTCGCATGGTCTTCATTATGCCTCCTGCGTCTTCGAAGGGGAGCGCGCTTATGATGGCCGTATTTTCAAATCGAGCGAGCATTCGGAGCGGTTCAGAACTTCGGCGGAACTGCTCGATTTCGAGATTCCCTATTCCGTGACGGAATTGGATAGAGCGAAGCAGCTCGTCGTCGACAAAAACAATCTGCAAAATTGCTATGTCCGCCCGGTCGCCTGGCGCGGCAGCGAAATGATGGCGGTCGCGGCGCAGAATTCGACGATCAACGTCGCCATCGCCGTCTGGGACTGGCCGAGCATGTTCGACGTCGAGCAGAAAATGCAAGGTATCAAGCTCGATATCGCTGAGTACCGGAGGCCCGATCCGATGACCGCGCCGGCCCGCGCCAAGGCAGCAGGGCTCTATATGATCTGCACGATTTCCAAGCATCGCGCCGAGCGGCGCGGCTATGCCGATGCGATGATGCTCGATTGGCAGGGGCGGGTCGCCGAATGCACCGGCGCCAATATTTTCTTTACCGTAAACGGCGCGATCCACACACCTATCGCCGATTGCTTCCTCGATGGAATCACCAGGCGGACCGTGATCGACCTCGCGAAACGGCGCGGCATCGACGTGATCGAACGCCGGATCATGCCGGAGGAGCTTACGGGGTTCGAGGAATGTTTCATCTGCGGCACTGGCGCCGAGGTCACCCCGGTTTCCGAGGCCGGGCCTTATAAATTCACACCCGGCACCATCTCCCGCGCGCTGATCGACGATTATACCGCCGAGGTGCGGCCAAAACAGCAGGCTGCGTGAACCGGGGCCGGTAAGCGCTTCCGGCACCCTCGCCAGACGGTCTGGCATCTAAGAAAATTGTTAGGTGCTAAATGTCAACAGTTTAGACTAAACAGTTAACTCCCGCACCCCCCATTTGGGGGATACAATGGCTGGTATCGCCGCAAAAACGCGGCAACGCCGGAGCTGTTAGGGCGGTGAACGCTTAATCCAGGATTCCCCTGTTGAGCGCGCGCCGAGTCTCGATTTGAAATGCGCTGCCGTTGCCACCTCTATCGCGCAGCCGGTCCTTCCCATGTATGGTGAGCGAAAAGCAGTGGGAGGTTTCAACATGGCGTACGGACTGTGCTTTCTTTCGGAAAGCGGAACTGGGAAGAGCATCGCAATCAACCCGCATCTCGTCCGTCTCCTTATGGAAATCGACAAGGACAAGGTCGCGATCGTGTTCGACAAGGATCTGCAAATTACGGTCGACGGTACCGTGGCCTTGATCTCCGCGAATCTCCAAAAAGCCCTGTGGTAACCGCTGCGTGGCAGGCAACTCGAAAGCTGTGCGCCGCGCCGCCACGCCTGTGTGATCAGCGGGGAGAAAACTTGTGATCCCCCTTGCTGGCTAGCGTGAATCTGATAGCGTGGCCGGTTCCCCATGAAGGATTCGATTCGAATAAGGAGAGAATAAGGACTATGGCAGAGCACTCTTCCGCGTCCGCGTGGCGCAAGCCGCTCTGGATTGCTTTGCTTGTTTTGGCGAGTGCCGTCTTCAGCCTCGGCTTTGCTTGCGCCGTGCCGCTCGCGGCTTTCGCCGCTATTGCCGCGCTGACGCTCAGCCGCCGCGATGCTTTCGCCCTTGTTGGCGCGGTCTGGCTAGCCAATCAAATCGCCGGCTTTGCGATCCATCATTATCCGATGACGCCGGGCACCTTCGCCTGGGGCGCCGCGCTGGGCGCCGTGGCGTTTGCCGCGACCCTCGCCGCGCAATGGGTGAAAGACCATCTCCAGCAAGGGGGAGGGGCCATCGCGGCCGCCGCCTTTCTGACGGCCTTCGCGATTTACGAAGGGTCGCTCTTCGCGATCTCGCTGTTCTTCGGGAGCGGCATCTCGAACTTTACGCCGGCCATTGTGAGACGGATTTTGGCGATCAATTTCGCAGCCTTCGCGGCGCTTTACCTGCTCCACCGTCTCGGCGTCTTCGCGGGGCTTGCCAAGGAGCCGCCGCAACACCGCCTGACCGCACGCGAACGGCAGGCTTGAATCGCTCCAATTTTAAGCAACCGGTTTGAAATTGCGTGGCTCAGCCGCCGCCGTGTTTTGCTTCATCTTCCGGCGCGGAGTCGGGGTGTTCTTGCCCGGCTCCGTGGCCACGCAATTTCCGCCATCCATTTAGGCAGAGCCTAAAGAGGCCATAGAAAAATGCCAGGACAAAAGCCAAAAGTATAAAATTGCGAAACAAAACATGTATGAGATGCGCAAGAACTCCTGCAAAATTTACGATATTTCCAATTATAATTCCTAGTATATCAGACATAAACCGAAACCTCCCAGCTCATTTGTTCTTAATTGTAGCCCGCAGGCCTTCAATTATAGTCCACGCTCAGCGCGGTTTTTCCGAGCAGAGAAAGTCCCTTACCGGGATGGTCAGTCAAGCATTTCCGATCGTCTGCAGCAATGCCTCTACACTCCGCACCGGCAAGGAACAAGCGCCATCGGAGCAAACAAATGCCGCACCGTCGCCCGCAGCCTCGACCTGCGCTTTCGCCGGATGGCCCTCCGGGATTCCCTCCGGCCGGTCGATGTCCATCACGATGCGGCCGCTGAAGGGCACACCCAGCGCTGCTTTTTAGAGCGGCTTGCGTTGCGGCCCCGCCGTAACGATCTCCTTGACCCGCAGCCGGAAATCAAGCGCGTTCAAAATCCCCGCATGAGCGACAAGATTGCCCCGCACCGATGCGCTTAACGCCTCGAAAAGCGCGTCGGCCCGCGCAAACCAGCGGGCGTCGCCGGTTAATCCGGCAAGACGCACGAGCGCCGACAAATACACGGGATGCGCATTCGGGATCGCATCATCCGCCGTCGGGGCGAGCCGCAAAATCACATCGCCCGCGTCCTTCGCCGTCATGTTGAGGAGCCCGCTCTGCGGATCGCGATGGTAGACCTCCAGCGCCTCCGCAAAGCCAATCGCATCGGCGAGATAGTCGCGGGACGCAGGCGGCCCGAAGTTGCTCGCTTCATGAAGAGCGAGCGCGGCCCGCATCATAGCGGCATGGTCGAGTGCGAGACCTGGTTTCACAAGCACGCCCGCGCGCCAGCCATGAGCGAGGCGCCGGTTTCCTTGCGCATCCGTGAATTGCATCTCCGTAACAATGAAATCATAGGCCCGCGCCGCGAGCCCGATCCATTCGGGCTCTTGGAAGATCGTCGCGGCATTAACGAGCGCGGCGATCATAAGCCCGTTCCAATCGGCAAGAATTTTGTCGTCGAGGCCGGGACGGATTCGCTTTTCCCGCGCCTCGAACAGTTTTTGCCGCAAGGGCGCGAGGCGCGCTTCGCCGTCTGGTACAATCTCCTTGGCCTCGAGCCTATTCAGGATGATGGCATGGCCTCCATGCGCCTCATCGTCCCAATTTCCAAAGCGCGTCGCATCGTAGAATTTGCCAAAAAACGCGGCGTCCTCCGGCCCGAGCAGGCCAGCGATTTCGGCATAAGTCCAGACGTAGAATTTGCCTTCGACTCCCTCGCTGTCGGCGTCCAAGCTCGCGCAAAACGCGCCCTCGGGAGTGGACATTTCGCGCTTTAGCCAGCCAACCGTCTCGCCTGCGCGCGTGCGAAAAAGCGCACCGCCATAGTCATGATGGCAGAGCGCCAAAACTTCGAGGATCTGCGCATTGTCATAGAGCATTTTCTCAAAATGCGGCACGAGCCATTGCACGTCCGTCGAATAGCGCGCATAGCCGCCGCCGAGATGATCGTAGATGCCGCCTTCCGACATTTGGGTCAGCGTCAATTTGACGAGATCGCGATAAGGCTCTCTCCCCAGCCTCGCGCCCGCCCGCCAGAGCAGTTCGAGAATGGGCGTATTCGGAAATTTCGGGGCGCCGTTAAGACCGCCGGCAACGGGGTCGATGATCGGGACTATTTTCGGCGCGAGATCATCCAAGTGCGCGAGGCTAAGGCCGCCATCGCCGCCGCTCGGCGCCGGTTTTGAAAGTTCCCGGCCAATGATTTCGGTGTTTTTCTTGATCCGTCCGGGATCGCCGCGAAAGGTTTCCGCAACCGTCTTCAAAACGCTGACAAAGGAGGACCGGCCATATTTCGCTTCCTTGGGGAAATAGGTGCCGCCCCAAAACGGTTCGCCGGCAGGCGTCAAGAACATGGTGAGAGGCCAGCCGCCGCGTTCGCCAAGAGCGTGCAGCGCCGTCATATAAATATGATCGATGTCCGGACGCTCCTCGCGATCGACCTTGATGTTCACGAAAAGCTCGTTCATCACGGCTGCGGTCGCTTCGTCCTCGAAACTCTCATGCGCCATCACATGGCACCAATGGCAGGCCGCATAGCCGATGGAGAGTAGGATCGGCTTATTCGCCGCCTGCGCTTCCCCGAGCGCCCTCTCACCCCACATGCGCCAATGCACGGGATTGTGCGCATGTTGCAAGAGATAGGGGCTCGCGGCGTGGCAAAGCTCGTTTTGTTCCGTTGCCGACATGGGACTCCAAGCCTTGGTTCGAGGCACGAGGGGAGCACGGGTCAATGCAAATCTTGTGGCAAATCTTATGCGGCGGGCGCCGCNNGCCACTGCGACAAGCGCGGCCTTGATAAGGGAATCAGCCTGCGAAAGACCTTGCTCCACGGCCGCGATGGCGGCGGCGCTCCACGCGCCCG
This sequence comes from Methylocapsa sp., assembly GCA_003162995.1. Lineage (GTDB taxonomy): Bacteria > Pseudomonadota > Alphaproteobacteria > Rhizobiales > Beijerinckiaceae > Methylocapsa. The sequence goes on from PLUZ01000415.1 coordinate 10,928, forward strand.
TTGCCGTCATCGTAACGAGGCGCAGACGCACGACGCGCAGCGGGTGAACGAAGACCACCGGCGTGAACATCAAACCAGCGGCGGCGGCGACGATAAGCGTGGCAGCAAGCGGTCCCGGCCGCAGGACCAGTAAATAAAAGACAAGAACGTTCCAAATCGCCGGAAAACCGCGAAACCAGAGGTCGTGGGTCTTCATGCGCTTGTCGGCGAAATAAAGTGCCGAAGCCATGCCGACCACGCAACACACGAAGACTGCAAATGGCGGCGCGAGCAGGCCGGAGCGCCACAGAGCAACGAGCGGCACGACGACATAGGTGAGGAAATCGACAACGAGGTCGAGAACGACGCCGTCGATATGCGGGACCGTCTCCTCGACCCTGTAGCGCCGGGCCAAGGTTCCGTCCACGGCATCGATCACGAAGGCCACACCAAGCCAGGCGAACATGGCGGGAAATCGCCCATCGGCCGCGGCGAAGAGCGCGGCAAGACCCAAAGCTGCCCCGCAGGCCGTAAAACAATGAACGAGAAAGCCGGCAAGACGAGCGGGCATGGCACTTCGCAAGATGGGAGACGGCGCCGATTCACAATATTCGGGGCTCGGCGCTTTGGATAGTATTATAAAGCTAGCATGACAACCCGTCGAGCGCGGTCTGGACCGCCCGGCAATGTGCCACGAGGTTTGGCCAGGATAGGAGAAATTCCTTCAATGGCGTGTCGATCTCGTAAAAATAGATATTGGCAATAAAACCGTAGATGGCCGCGTCACAGCTGCTTGGCTTTGCCCCAAACAGGAAACCGCTCACAGGAACGAGGTCCGCCAGGACTCGCAAGTCCGCGATCCCCCTGGCGTAGACCTCGCCGCGCGCATAGCGGCCAATGCCCTGATACTGGTAGCGCTTGGAATTATACGCCCGTGCCGCTTCCAGCGCGGCTTCGGTTATGCCCGGATGCGTTCTGAGTAGCGCGTCCCGGAACAGCAGCCAAAAGCGCTCATCCTTCCAGCGCGAATAGGACATCACCCAGTAAAGATCATCAAGCATCCGCCGGATCAGATGGTCCGTATTGCGCTGGCTCGCCGTCAGACCATCATCGAGCGGAAGCGGATAGCGCGCGATCAAATGGGTGATGATCGCGTCGCTATCGCCGATGGTTTCATCGCCGTCCTGGAGATAGGGCAGCTGCCCGCGCGGTGCATCCTTCGTATCGAGAATATGCTCGTGCCGGAAACCAAGCTTGCATAATTTCAGAAACGCATAGACCTTTAAGCCATAGGGATTGTTGTCGGCGACGCCAAACAGATCCGGGTAGGAGTAAAGCGTCAGCATTGCGCTTCAGCCTTGCTCATGGGCTTGCGTCAGAAGCTTGATGTCCAATTTGATCATCTTCAGCATGGCCTCCATGACTCGCTTCGATTTCCCGGGATCCGGGTCCTGCAACATCGCGCGCAAGACTGCCGGAACGATTTGCCAGGACACGCCGAACTTGTCTCTAAGCCAGCCGCACTGCTGGGTTTGGCCGCCATCGGAAAGCTTGGCCCAATAGTCATCGATCTCCGCCTGCGTCTCGCAATGCACGAAGAACGAGATGGCGGGCGAAAAGGTGAACATTGGACCGCCGTTCAAGGCGATGAACTCCTGTCCTTCGAGGTGGAAAGCCGTTGCCAGAACCGATCCCTTCGGCCCTGGCCCCGCGTCCCCATGGCGCATCACACTCGTAACCCGTGAGTCCTTGAATATTGCGGTGTAGAAGTTCATTGCCTCTTCTGCTTTACCGTCGAACCACAGGCATGGTGTGATCTTTTGCATGGGGTTTCCCTCCCGGTTGTTGCTTGAGTCTCAAGCCGAAGGGCAGTTCATTTTCGGCATTGCCTGTTGTATCTCTTCCAGACTCTTATCCTTGACGTGGGTCGCGACCGACCAGCGATGGCCAAACGGATCTTCGATCTGGCCGTAGCGGTCGCCCCAAAACATATCCGCGACCGGCATTGTCACCTTCGCCCCGGCACCGACGGCCTGCGCCGTAAAGGCATCGACATCCTCGACATAGAGGTGGATCGAGACGGGGGTGCCTTTGAGCGCCTTCGGTCCGAGCGCGCCCCATTCAGGCATCTCATCGACCAGCATCACAGTCGAGTCGCCGATTTGAATGCTGGCATGCATGAGTTTCCCATTCGGAGCTGGGATTCTTGCTTTCTCCGTTGCATTGAACGCTTTTTTGTAAAATTCGATGGCATCTGCCGCACCCGCGCAAATCAAATGAGGCGTCACGGTATGCATGCCGTCTGGAATTTTCTTTACAGGCTTGTTGGTCATCGTGTCTGCTCCTTATGCTTATCGTCTTGGGGTTGGCCGAGAAGTGTCACCAGATAGCGCCGCAAGTGGCCAAGGCTTGCGACGGCGACCTCTGGGTTTTGCTTCGCCTTCGCGAAGATGAAGGCGCCCTGCAGAACAGTTTGCATGAAGTAGCCGACACTTTCGGCGCTCCATGGCGCGTCGGGCGCGTAGCGTTGTTTTGCTGCTTCGATATCCCGCGTCAGCACCGCGATATGTTCTGACATTCCATGATCGCAAGCCGCGCGAAGGTCCGGATGCGTGGCGTAAACTTCCTGAACCGTCGTGCCAAGCAGGCAGGTGTATTGCGCGATATCCCCCTGCAGCATCGAAGCGCGGAAATCGACGTAGCCGAGCACGCGGTCGCGAGGATCGGGATAGGCGTTATAGGGAGCCGCGCCGAACAACGCCGAGGCCATCGCCCCGAATTGCTCGACGGCTGCAATGCCGAGCCGCTCCTTGCTTTCGAAATGGTGGAAGAAGGCGCCCTTGGTCACGCCCGCCGCAGTACAGATATCGTCCACCGTGGTGGCCGCGTAACCCTGCGCGCGAATGACATCGCGGGCGGCATCGAGCAGCCTGGACCGCGTTTCAGCGCTGTTGTGGGGTCTGCGCATATTATAAATACCAACTGGTTGGTATTGATGTTGAGCCCGAATCACCTGGCTGTCAAGAGCGTAAGCTGGGATGCTATGAATCCAGACCTCTCCCCAACGCGCATGCGCGGGTGCGTGATGTGAGGAATCGGTCCGGCTGCGAAAGCTGACGGCGAGGGCTTAGAAATTCCACGCAAACTGCACGCGGAATTCCTGGCATTCGTAGTTCACAAGATCAGCGCGGCCACCTGTCTCAGCAGGAATCTGCGCCTCCCACGCCACCTTGACGACGATCGCCTTGGATAGGCTGAAAAACAAACTTGGCCCGACAAAAAGCGCCCGGCCCGAGAAAAAACCATGCAGATTGAGGGTCGATTGGCGAATTTCCACGCCCAGAAAACCGTTGCCAGGGATTGCCGTCGCTGCGTCCAGGGCGATTTCAAAAGGGTTTTGCTGCTGCCATGTTCCGCCGATGTGCGCGAAGGTGGGCAAATAGCTGAGATTTGAAGGCGACGAACGTCTTTTCCGGAATCAAAGCCATGTCCGTGAGAATCCTTACGGGCAGGACATAGCTTTGCTGGTTTTGGCCTGAGATATCATCGATATGCTGCCATTGCGGCTCAAACGACAGAGTAAGGTCGAGCGGCGAGCTGACGCGGTTCAGAAACTGCCATCTGAACTCGCTCGACACGCCGGCAAAAACATTCAGCGAATGAAGATCGGCGAGGCCGGGCACGCCGGAGATGGCATGATAATCGGTCAGTCCCCCAATACTGGCCCGGAAGCCATCCGTCACCACGTAACGGAGGGCTGTTTCATTCAGAATGCCGGCGTATTGGCCGGTCTTGCCGGCGAGGCCCGTCGCGGTGATCTCAAGTTCACTTTCGCCCTTCTCGCCGATATCGGCTCCTTCCGCGAAGCCAAAGATGTGCTCGGTATCGACAGGCTCTGGTTTTTTGCTCGCCGAGTCTTCCGCCTGCGCAAGGCTCGGAAGCATCACCGCCGCCAGCATGAGAAGCGCGCCGCAAGGGGCCTGGAGCGAAGACACGAGGTTTTCCTCAAAAGCTTGGGCGGTTAGAGGTCAGCTGCGAAGGCTCACTATAATGTGCGGATGACTCATGTCTACTGTCATAAATCCGCCAATCGATTGAAGCCCGAATCCGTTGCGATTCTACGGACCTGGCGACTAGAGCATGGTCCCAAAAAGTTGCAGAGTTTTTGGAGGGAATTATAAAGACAAGTATGGAACGTTCGCCCTGAAAATCCTGATCCTCACGATTGGCCTTCTTCTCCCCGCCGCATTATATGCCGGCTGGTCGATGAATGAGGCCTGCAGCACCTATCGCGGAACCTTCCGCCCGGCGGATTTCGTGTGCGACATTCCCTACGGCCGCGAGTTGCAGATTACCGTGGCGCAACCGCCCGCACCGCCTGATGGAGAAGCCGGACAAGCTGCCAATCGCTCCCTGTGCCGGACATCCCGCGACATCTCGTGGCAACTGACGTGCGACCTGCCCGCAAACCGGGAACTCATCGTCAACCTATCGCCGGCCCGGCGGCCGCGCGCGAAATGCAAATTGTTTATCGATTGCCCGTTGCATTATTAAGCAAGATTTTTGGCGCGGGCCAAAGCAGCTATTTTTGATCTTGGCTCGCCAGCAGGCGGTTCTTGATCAGCCAGGCGGCGCCGCGGTCCCAAGAGTAGTCCGCACCCATCCGAAGATCGGTCGCCTTGTTGAAAATGACGTTGCCGGTCCGGGCGTCACGGATCTGAAACCGCACCGTATATTCCGTCCTGCTGATTCTCGTCACGATCCCGACAAAGGATTGCTCGGCGCCGAGTTTCGATGCGATGGGAGCATCGCAGCCATCGCAGTTTCGCAGCGCATGCGCCTTCACGGGTCCCGCATCGGCGCTGCTGACATCGATAAGGCTATAGCGCCCCGACTCCGCAATCAACCGGCGCGCCTCGTCGGTGACGCGCTGCAATTTCTCGGAATCGGCTGGGTTCCCGGCCAGAAGCGAGCCTCCGGCGCTGAAATCTTCCAGCTCGAAATCGAACAAAGCAAGTTTGAGCGGAGGAGAATTGTCGGCGCTCGCGGCGAATGTGAGCAGCAAGCTTGCGCATAACAGCAAGGCGCTAGAAGAAAACGGCAGCGCAGGGCCCCGGCGCGAGAGAAACCCGATTTTCATTGGCTGCTCACTCAGGATTTGACCGTAAGCAAGATAGCCTTGTGCCTGCCACCCGTCCAGGAAGAGATCCGTGGATCACAGACAAATGACTTCCGTTTCCGCTCCACCCTTCATGCCACCTCTCACCTGGGCGCAGCGTGGAGCATTTTTTTCAAAGCTAGTTTTGCTCCTGTTGCAGGTTCAATTCCTGCCTTACCACGGCTCAGCACGACCGGCCGCGAAGCCCCTGCGCTCGTGGATTTCATCATGAGCAAGGACTGTTTGGTTTCAACTTCGCTGACCGGCAACGACGATGAGAAGCTGCTGAATATCAAGCAAGCTGCGGCACAAGATTCCGCGCCTCCGCTGACATCGAACGAAGAGAAATGAACATACGACTGGCCCCTCGCACGCCCGCCTTCGCGCTCTGGCCAAACTCGCTGGCACACTGCCATAAACCTGTGCCAAAATGATACAATGCCCATCGAGGCATAGCGTATTGCCGTAGATGAGCCCTTACTTAAGGGTCGTTTTTTCAAAAAATCGAGGTTCTGGGCATGGCTTACCAACTGCGTGGATTGTCCCGGGCCAATCGGGACATGGTTGCGGCCATCGGGGTCATCGCGGCTGGTGCCGCCGTGTTCGAGGCGGCGCTGATCCCGGGCATTGTGATTGGCGGCGCCGCCGTGCTGGCACCCAAACTCCTGCCCACGCTGCGCCGGCGTCTGCCGCCGCTGCTCAAGGCAACCCTCCGCCGGCGGATCGAGCCCGCAGTTCCCGTACCAAACCGGACTGGCATCGCGGTGCCGCTCGCCGCCCCTCCCCAGCTACGGATTAAGCAGGCGGTGCTCAAGACGATCACCTTCCGGATCATCATCACGGCCGTGGACCTTACCGCGAATTATGTGGTGATTGGCGAACTCGCCGCAGCGGCGGGTCTGTCAACCGTCTCCCTGGTCGTCAACCCTTTCTTTTATTTTGCCCATGAAACAGCCTGGAATTATTTTGGCCCGTCCTTCATGCGGAAATTTGGTAAGTGGGGCACCGCTGTCCACTTGCCCATTCTCCCGCCCCTTGATCCTGAAGCAAAGGCGCCCCTGCCCGGCCGCGAAGGGTTTACGATCAATCGCGCCTTGGCTAAGACAATCACTTTTCGCATTTTCGCCACGACGATGGACTTTGCCACGAACTATTTCGTGCTCCGCGATCTCGCCACGGCGGCGAAGCTGACAGCCATCGGCTTCGTGGTCGGCCCTATTGTCTATTTCGGCCACGAGAAGGCCTGGGAGTATTTTGGTTCGCCCGAAGCGCCCGCGGAACGCGTCTCGAATGCTCAGGCGGGAGAGCCAAAACTACCCGGCGCCGCGAAAGCTAGACTTTTCCACCGCCTCGTCTCATAGTGCCGCCATGACAGCGCTTCTCCTCGATACGCTCCGGCTTTCCCGCTCTCTCCGGGACAAGGGGAATTTTACCTCCGAACAAGCGGAAGCCCTCGCCGAGGCTTTGAGCGAAGCAAGCCAAGGCGATCTCGCCTCAAAGGCCGATTTTGCGCCTGTCCGGACGGAAATCGCGGATTTTAAAACTGAGCTAAAGACCGAAATCGCCGATGTGAGGAGCGATCTAAAAACCGCTATCGCCGAAGTGAGAACCGGACTTAAAGCTGAAATCGCCGAATTGAGAACTGGCGTAAAAACCGAAATTGCTGAATTGAGAACGGAGCTAAAGACCGAAATCGCCGGGGTGAGTGCCGAACTAAAGACTGAAATCGCCGGATTGAGGATCGAACTCAAATCCGAAATCGCCGAATTGAGAACCGAACTCAAAGCCGAAATTGCTCAGACGAAAACCGCCCTCCTGAAATGGATTCTCGGCGCGATAGGCTTGCAGGCCATCGTCATCCTCGGCGTGCTTATCTCAATTTTTATAATCATTCCGAAGCCAACTTTGGATTAGCGCGCCCGTGGCGGGCAGAATGTTCCACCTTAAGCCGTTCTCGGGCCATGACTCCGATGGACACTGACACGATGCGTATGAGCCAGCTTCTTGCACATGTAACGAATCAAATTCTGTGCTAGTTCTTATGAAGTTAGCTACGCTTCCGAAGGCTTTAAAAATTTCAATAGATCATCCCCGCGGCCTTGGCGTAAACTTGCACGCATCTGCCGCTGTCACACGTTGAACGTGCTCTTCAATCTCATGAAGTCTTGACTTGGTTAAGAGTAGTACAAAAGCATCCGTCTCATCCTTGATATTTGCCAGTATTTCTGTACGGACTAAGCAAAGATTTCCAGCTTGTTTGGACGCCAATTTGGTAATTGCTCACGCCCCGCGNNTACATTTTCGCTTTCGTCATATAATAACCGAACAGAACAACACATATTATGAGCATATATTAGTCCAGAATGACTAGTCACCATCGCCTTATCTGAGAATTTTTGCGCAACAAGTTCTTTTCTGATTTGAGTTGATTTTTTCCTTAAATTTATAACCTCATCTTTTATAATACTAAACCGTTCTAGCAAATCATGGTAGTCATCAAAAATAGCGCGTATCAGATTTGTCTTAATTGTTCTTTTTATAAAAGATTGCTCATAAATTTTTTTTGGAAATTCTTTTATTATTTCATCTGGAATTTCATAATCGAAGTAATAAGTAGCGTCAAGCAAAGCAGAAATATGCATAGGTTTGCTTTGAATAACCTCATTCATACAATAATTATCATCTTTTTTGTAATTGCTCACGCCCCGC
>PLUZ01000079.1 GCA_003162995.1 Methylocapsa sp.
CCAACTGCCGTTTATAGGTTGAATTCCAAGGCGCCGAATACATGGTTCGGGGCTTGGGCTATCTGCGGTCGCTCTCGGATCTGGAAACGGTTCCCGTCGCCAGCAAAAATGGAACGCCAATCCTGGTCCGGGATCTCGGAACGGTATCATTCGGACCGGATATCCGCCGCGGCGTCGCCGAATGGAACGGCGAGGGAGAAACAGTCGGCGGCATTGTCGTGATGCGCTTCGGCTCGAACGCGCTGAATGTGATCTCGGGTGTCAAGAAGAAGCTCGCCGAAATCTCTGGATCGCTACCCCCGGGAGTGGAGATCGTCTCCGGTTACGATCGCTCCGGGCTCATTGACGCATCGATCGACACCCTCAAGCGCGACCTGATCGAGGAAGCGGTCATTGTCAGCCTCGTGATTGTCATTTTCCTTTTTCACTTCCGTTCAGCCCTTATTCCTATCCTGACCCTGCCGATCGCCGTGGTCGCATCGTTCATCCCGATGTACTACCTGCAGATCAGCTCGAACATCATGTCTCTGGGCGGATTGGCGCTGGCTATCGGGGTTTTGGTGGACGCGGCGATCGTGATGGTCGAAAACGGCTACCGGCATTTGTCCGAAGCGCAGCACGCGGACGCTGGCGATAAAACGAAGCAGCGCAGCATCTCTTCCCGCGAAAGACGGCAAATCCTTCTGAATGCGGCCAAGCAGGTCGGGCCGGCACTCTTCTTCTCACTCTTGATTATCGTCGTCACGTTCCTTCCGGTCTTCTTGCTCGAAGCCCAGGAAGGACGCATGTTCCGGCCCCTGGCCTGGACCAAGACTCTGGCTATAGGTTTTTCGTCACTGCTTGCCATCACGCTGGTGCCGCCGCTGATGCTTCTGTTCATTCGCGGGCGGCTGCGGCCGGAATCGAGCAATCCGGTGTCGCGGGTCACGCAGGCGCTCTATCTGCCGGTGTTGAGGCTCTGCCTTCGATTTCCAAAAACCACGGTGCTCTTGAATCTTGTCTTTCTGGCCCTGACGTTTCCTCTGGCGTTCAAGCTGGGGAGCCAGTTCATGCCTCCCTTATTCGAGGGGGCTTCCCTGTACATGCCCACGGCGCTCCCCGGTATTTCGATCGGCCAGGCGACGCAGCTGCTGCTGCAGCAGGACCAAGTTCTTCGCTCCTTCCCTGAGGTGGCAAGCGTGTTCGGTTCCATCGGCCGGTCCGACAGTGCAACCGACAATGCCCCACTCGACATGTACGACACTACGGTGATGCTCAAACCCCGCAGCGAGTGGCGCCGGGGGATGACCTACGAGAAGCTGATCTCGGAAATGGATGCCAAACTCCAGTTCCCTGGGTTGACCAACACATGGACCATGCCGATCGAGAATCGTCTGGACATGGAACTCACGGGAATCAAGACCCCAGTGGGCATCAAGATTCAAGGCCCGAGCTTGGACGGCATCGAGGCATTGGGCGCGACAGTTCAACAGATTCTCGGGGCGATGCCAGAGATGAGGTCGATCTTTGCGGAACGCGTCGCCCAGGGATTTTACATCAACGTGGAAGTGAACCGGGCGGAAGCGGCGCGTTATGGATTAACCGTGGGTGATGTGCAACGCACGATCACCTCCGGAATCGGCGGGGAGAACATCACCGAGAATATCGAGGGCCGCGAACGCTATCCCATCTCCGTCCGCTATGCGCTCGATTTTCAAGACGACATTCAAAAGCTCGAGCGGGTGGTGATCGCGACGCCTTCCAACGCACAGGTCCCCCTCGGCGAACTCGCCAAGATTTCGTTTTCGAAGGGGCCGGCGATGATCCGGGACGAGGATGCGGCGCTCACCGGGTACGTGTATCTGGATCTGAACACTCGGGACTATGGCGGCTTTGTCTCCCGAGCTGACAAGACTCCTCCAGTGAGAAGCTCCATCTGCCGGCCGGCTACAGCCTGAAGTGGTCGGGCGAATATGAATTCGAACTGCGCGCCAAGGAGCGGCTGAAGATCATTCTACCGATCGTCTTCCTCGCGATCTTTATGCTGCTGTATATGGTGTTCCGGTCCGTGACCGAATCTCTGATTCTGATCTTTCCGACTCTGTATGCAATGACGGGAGGCCTTCTTCTCCAGTGGTACCTTGGCTACAATTTCAGTGTTGCGGTCTGGGTTGGCTACATTGCATTATTCGGAATCGCGGTCGAGACTGGCGTCGTTATGGTTGTCTATTTGCACGAAGCGCTCGACCGGAGGCTTGCCACCGGGTCTGTCCTGCAGCGAGGCGATATTGAGCAGGCCGCCATCGAAGGCGCCGTCCTGCGCTTGCGGCCCAAACTGATGACCGTCGCGGCGGTTCTGGCAAGCCTTGTGCCGATTCTGTGGGAGACGGGTGTGGGGTCGGACGTAATGAAACCCATCGCGGCGCCGATTGTCGGCGGCATGATCACCTCCACGATTCACGTGCTGATTTTGGTTCCGGTCTTCTTCGTGATGATAAAGGCTCGGGCGCTGCGGCAGGGGAAGCTCAAAAGTCGAGAAGAGGTTGATGTGTGAGAGTGCCCCTAAAGCCCCTCAATGTGAAAACGCCTCCAATCATGACCCCATCGCTAAAGTCACCCAGCGCATTGATTTTGTTCGAAAAGATGAAATTTTGGCGTGGTCATTTTTAGCGCGAAACGTGACCCCATCCCGGCAAGGCGATTAACGTGATTAATCAATGACATACACAACACCCGGATGGGGTCATGATTGGACGCGTTTTC
>PLUZ01000293.1 GCA_003162995.1 Methylocapsa sp.
CATAGCGCGTCTTGCCTTGACGAACTGCCTCGGTCAAAGCCGCCATCGTTTCCTCAAGGGGAGTTTCCTCGTCAAAGCGGTGGCATTGATAGAGATCGATATAGTCCGTCCCAAGCCGCTTCAGCGAAGCGTCGAGCTGCTTGACAATCTGCGCGCGGGACAGCCCTCTGTCGGTGTCGCTCATCGNNCCAAGCACACTCTCGGCGGCGCCGCGGCCATAGACATTCGCGGTATCAAAAAAATTGATCCCAAGGTCGAGTGCCTTGTGGACGCAAGCCATCGCCTGGCGCTTCTCGATGCCTCCCGAAGTGGTCAGCCAGGAGCCGAGTGAAATGACCGGCACCCGCAATTCGCTGGTGCCGAGCTGGCGGTATTTCAAGAGCAGCCCCCCCAACAGTGGCAAAAGCCGAAGCCAGAGCCAGCCCAAGCGACCGTAACGCTTGCCATTTGTGAGCGGCACTCCCGTAAATGATGACACCAGAGCCGCAGAGCAGCGGCTGTGCCGGCATCCCTCACCTAGGAGGGGAACATTTCATATGAGCACCGTTAACATAAATGCTGCGGCCAACGACGCTGTGGCGATGGGGGCGGCGAGGCGCTTTTGACATGGCGTCGTTGGGCGGGACGGGGGCAAGCCGGATAATATTGACGCCGCCGCCACGCGCATCTTCGGCATTGGCCTCGGACCAGGAGAAGATCGCCGCACCAATCGCGATGAAGGTTGCGGCGGAAATGACGAATGTCTTCTTCATGTTGCATCTCCCGAGCGCAATTTGGCACTTAATACATGCGTAGAACGGTCTCATTGTCATGAACATAACGGCAGCCGCGGAAATCAGCATCTTTAGGTTTCCGCCGTGGGCTGGTGAATGCTCTCGAAAATCGTTTTGCCGGCAAGTTCCCCAGCAAGCACTTCTTCGATGACATGAACAACTATAGATAATATGGCAAAGACAAATGACAACCGCCCATCTCCCTATAAGGCCAAGGGCCCGCCTTGCGGGGAAAACGAAAGGCTACGTAAGCTATTCGCGACGATGGAGATCGGATGCAAGTGGCGGCCAGAACTCATGTATGGTGCCGAGGCCGCGGCAGCGATCAATATTCTATTCGACCAATCGAAATTTGTCAGCCGTGATCTTCATTGGCAAACCGATTTGCAGACCGGATATGCTTTTGAATAGGGATACTGGCGCGTGGGGCTCAGATCATGATGAATGAAAGACTCAGTCGAGTGAAAACTGGAGCCATCGACGAAACAAGAAAACTATTTTGGATATTTCTTTATCTTTTTGTTCTGCTTAGTTTGTTTTCTTTTTATAAAGCGCTCATTTTAAATGAAGAAACCCTCATTTACCATCAAGGATTTGCTCTTATCAACGCCTTGGCCTTGGCTAAAGTCATGTTGGTCGGAGAATATCTTCATGTCGGGGACAATTTTAAGAATAGACCGCTCATTTACCCAATCATATTCAAGTCTGCTGTTTTTGCCGTGCTCCTGGTTTGCTTCCATATTATCGAAGAATCCTTTATCGGAGTCTTGCGTGGCAAGACGCTTTCTCAAAGCGTCCCCAGCATCGGCGGCGGAACACTGGAGGGAATAGTCGGGGTCGGAATCATCATGTTCGTCGTGTTGATGCCGTTCTTTGCTTTCAGAGAACTCGACCGAGTTATCGGGACAGAAGAATTACGCGCTCTCTTATTTGGAGACGAGACCAAGATCAGTGCAGCTTCGCCAATTCTGCGGAGACGCTGGCGAACGGCTGCCGCCGCTGTCGCCGTTCTCGCGCTCGGGGGCGGTTGGCTCACCTGGTCACTCCATCGGAGCACAACAGCGCGTTACGTCACGCAAAAGGTCGAACCTGGTTCCATGGTCCACACTGTGACCGCCAGCGGTATCGTGGGTCCCGCGGCGACGGCGCCAGTCGTCGCTCGCGTGTCCGGCGTGATCCAGGCGCTTGAGTGCGACGTTAACATGAAAGTGAAGGCGGGCCAGGTCTGCGCGAAAATCGATCCCCGCCCTTATCAAATTATGGTCGATCGGATCAAATCCGATCTGGCGGGAGCCGAGGCTCGGTTCGCAAAGGACAAAGCGGATCTCGCCCAAGCCAAAGCGGCCTTGGAGCACCATGAGGCACTGGCGGAACGCCGGGCCATTTCCCATACAGCGATCGAAAAGTCGCTCAAGACCTATGAGCAGGCGCAAGCGCGGACGAAACTCCAAGAGGTGACAGTCGGCCAGCTCCAAGCGGCGCTCCATGCGGCCGAGATCAACTTCGGCTCTACCGATGTTGTTTCGCCGATTGACGGAGTAGTCCTCTCACGCAACGTCAAAATGGGCCAGACGGTCGCGGAGGGATCGGAAACGTCTTCCCTCTTCCTCATCGCTGCCGATCTCGCCGTCATTCACATCGCTGCCGAAGTCCGTGAGAAGGACATCGGCGAGGTCGAGTACGGGGACAAAGCTACCTTCACGGTCGAGTCCTTGCCAAACCGTCCTTTCACCGGGGTCGTGATGCAAATCGGGCAATCGCAGCCGATTCACGAGCAAGCAACAAACTATGATGTTGTCATCAGCGCGTCCAACCCGGATCTGCTGCTCGAGCCCGGCATGAGGGCGACGATCAGGATACAATCGCAGCGTCGCTACGATGGTTGAAGCTCAGATCTCAGCAGCGCCGCCCGGGAAGACCCGTTCCATCGTAACCACCAAATCTAATGATAAGATGGCGGCGCCGCCGGTGCATGACACTTTCCGGCGCCTGCCTACCAAATCGAAACCCGCAAGCGCATTTGCCCCCGGAGGCTATCAAGCCCCAATGTGAAACATAAAATCGCTTGGCGCCTGCGAGTCATCCTCAAATTCCTTTCGATCCAGCATGCCGTCCATCACATGGAGACTGCGTCCTTCACTTGAGATGCTGGGCGAGGAACTTGTTCATCTCGAACATCGTCACTTTGCTTTTGCCAAACACCGCGGCCAACTTGTCATCGGCAAGAATTTCCCGCTTATTGGCTTCGTTTTGCAGCTTATGTTTCTTAATGTAGTGCCACACTTTGCTCACCACCTCGGTACGCGGCAAAGGGTCGGAGCCGACCACGGCCGCGAGTTCCTTCGACGGCTGCAATGGCTTGGCGAAGGCGCTTCCTGCGGGCTTGGCCTTTTTTGCCTCGGGCGCTTTCGCAGTCTTGCCTGCCGCGGGCGCGGCCTTGGCGGGCGTGGCTTGCGTCTTTTTTCCTGTATTTGTCATCCCGTTTGTCTCCATATGATTTTAGCGCGAGCACTTGCCGGCGCAACCCAGCCTCCGGCTCGCATGACTGGAACGAGCTTAATATCACGGAACCCCAACCATCGCGCTCCGTCAAGCGGCTGGCCGCCATCTGGCCCAGGATTGAAGCTGGCCCGGGCTGCATGAACCAACGCCGGGCCGTTCGCGGATCGCCACCAATCTCTGATTCGCCCCCATAACTTAAGCCACTTCTTCGCTCTTTGGCCGATTCTCCGGCGGCAAGCCGCGATAGTGGTCGAAAGTCTTGGGGAAAACTGATTTTCCTTAGGAATGTCCTATGAATTATCGCCCTGGAATCCGCTCGTGCGAAGCGCCGCATATCAAATCATGACTTCCGCGGCATTTTCCATGTGGCGTTTGGTCAGCGCCGCGCGCAGTTTTTCCATGGCCCGGCTCTCGATCTGGCGGACGCGTTCCTTGGATATACCGAGACGATCGCCCAAGGCCTCGAGTGTCGCCGCTTCCTCGGCGAGACGGCGCTCGCGGACGATCCGGCGTTCGCGTTCGGAAAGTGCGGTCAAGGCCTCGTTCAGCCACGCCGTCCGCCGATCGGTGTCGAGGGCAAGGCCAACCGCTTCGTCGGGGCGCGGCTTATCATCGACGAGCATCGCTATCCGCTCCATACCGGCGGAGCTTTCGCTGTCTCCAAGCGGCGCATTCAAAGACAGATCTGGTCCCGACAGGCGCGCGTCCATGAATTCGACATCCGAGCGGGACACGCCGAGCGCCGCCGCGATATGCGTGAAAACTTCCTCCCCGGCGGGCAAATTGCCACCCTGCGCCAGTTTCGCGCGTATCCTCCGGAGATTGAAAAAGAGAGCCTTTTGTGACGAACTCGTGCCGCTCCGCACAATCGACCAATTGTGCAAGACATAATTCTGCATGGAGGCACGAATCCACCACGTCGCATAAGTCGAAAAGCGCACCTCGCGCTCCGGTTCGAAACGCGCGGCAGCTTCCAAAAGCCCTATATGACCTTCCTGGATCAGGTCGGCGAGCGACAAGCCGTAGTGGCGAAAACGCACCGCAAGCGCGATCACGAGACGCATATGTGCTCGCGCGAGCTCGTGCAGGGCCTGTTCATCGGACTGATTTTTCCAGCGCAAGGCGAGCGCGTGCTCCTCCTCACGACCAAGATAAGGAGCCGCCATCGCCGCGGTGAGGAGAGACCGGCCTACCTCAGCTAATTGAGCCATGCTGTCCGCCCGTTTTTCTCGCCGGTTTCTTTCAAAACGTCACTGCTCCACACGCTGCCGCGCAACCGCCCTCGCGATTTTGCGGATCAATCAGCTGCGACGTTGGAGAAGAAACATCCTGTTCCGCCGGTCCGCCCTAGCTGGCACGTTCACCGGATTCCNNCGCCCAAGCTGGCACGTTTACCGGATTCCGCCGTCTTCCCGCCGGCCACCTCTGCGGAGTCCCGCAACGATCCGGCGCCGCTCAGTTAGCTAAACGATTGTTTGGCGGGGCTGGTTCCCCGCTGGAGAGCAAGTCAGCGTTGGCGGGCTGTTTTTCGAGTTTGGAGCTGGATCGGCGGCGCTGAAAACCCGTTCCGCCCGCTGGATCGCGGCAAAGCTCATGTACAATCAATCACATAGAAACAGACTAAATCTTCAAGGAACTTCATTTTCATGGGTCTGAAACTGAAAACCGCTTCCGGCGGCGGCGGCCCGGAAATATCGAAGGGCACCTGCTTCGCTTTCCCCTTGGCGGTCTCTCCATCATATCTTAGAATAATTCTGACACCTCTATCCAGCTCCGGCCTTGAACCGGACGTTTTGGAGAATTCCATGTTCATCCAGACCGAAGTCACCCCTAATCCCGCCTCCCTGAAATTTTTGCCCGGCCGCCCCGTAATGATGCTTGGAACATTGGATATCAGAAGTACCGAGGGCGCCAGCCAGTCGCCCCTGGCGCAGGCGCTGTTTGCGATCGACGGCATCTCAGGCGTGTTTTTTGGCTCCGACTTTATTTCGGTTACGAAATCCGGCGGCGACTGGCAGCAGCTCAAACCCGTTGTCCTCGGCGCTATCATGGAGCATTTTCTGTCGGGTGAGCCGTTGCTGAACAGCGAAACTGGTTTGCCGGCGCAGGGAGACAGCCAGGAGGACAGCGAAGAATTCTTCGCCGAAGGCGACGCTGATACGGTCGCGGCAATCAAGAAACTTTTAGAATCGCATGTCCGTCCGGCGGTCGCCAATGATGGCGGCGATATTAAATTCCGGGGTTTTCGCGATGGTACCGTCTATCTCGCCATGAAGGGGGCGTGTTCCGGCTGTCCTTCCTCGACCGCGACGCTTCGTCACGGAATTCAGAATTTGCTCAAACATTATGTTCCAGATGTACAAGCGGTCGAACAAATTTAATTTGAGCAGTCAGCTCCGCGCTTATGGGCGGCTTCGGCCGGTCGTTCCGCATGACTTGAGTTTTGGCGCATGAGGATCTTGGCGATCGACACCGCGCTTCCGGCAATTTCAGCCTGCGTCCTCGACGAGGGCGCCGAAAGCCCGGAATCGATCGAGACCATTGCCATGGAACGTGGCCATGCCGAGGCGCTTTTGCCATTGATCGAGCGGGTCATGGCCCGGGTCGAGGGCGGCTTTGCGTCGCTCGACCGGGTGGCGGTAACTGTCGGTCCTGGCTCTTTTACGGGGCTGCGTGTGGGGATCGCCGCCGCGAGAGCAATCGGCGTCGCTTGCAAGGTCCCTGTCATCGGAGTCTCGACCCTGGCGGCCCTCGCCGCGCCATTGATCCTGGAGCAGAAGCCGGGTCTTGTCGCCGTTGCGATCGACGCGCGGCATGGCAATGTTTACTTTGCGGCTTTTGGACCGGATGGGAGGGCCGCCTCGGCGCCCCGGGTCCTGCCGCCTCGCGAGGCCGTGCGCTCGCTTGGAGCGGGTCCGGTGCGGCTCGCGGGATCTGGGGCGGCGCTGCTCGCCATCGAGGCTTCGGCGGCCGGAACGGAGATTGAGGTCGCTCGCGAACACGAAGGACTGGACATAGTTTTTGTTGCCAAACTCGGGCTTCTTGGNNCTGGACATTGTTTTTGTTGCTAAGCTCGGGCTTCTTGCTGATCCGGCCCTGGCGCCGCCGCGGCCGCTGTATTTGAAAGCGCCCGACGCCAAGCTGCCCGAGGCCGCGCAATATCAACCGGCACCATCGTGACGCCCAATGATCAATTGGCCGGCCAAAGCTTCGCCTTTCATCCGCCCGATCGGGGCCGAGCGGAGCGCGGAATGCGCCGCCATCCACGCGACGAGCTTCACCTATCCCTGGCAGGAGGCCGATTTCGAACAGCTTTTTGTCGCGCCGGGGACCTTCGCCGACGGCGCGATCGAAGCCAAAGAAGAACATTTGGCGGGCTTCATCCTGTCCCGCATCGCGGCCGACGAAGCGGAAATCCTGACGATTGCCGTCGCGCCGGAGTGGCGCCGCCGCGGGATCGCCACCAGCCTTCTGAAGCCTCACTTGTACGGGCTCGCCGCTATCCGGGTCAGCCGTTTGTTTCTCGAAGTCGATGCCGAAAATACCGCGGCTCGCGCCCTGTACGAGAATTTCGGTTTCGAGCAGGTCGGGGAGCGCAAAGCCTATTATCGCACGGCTGGCACTGAATTGGCGGCGGCTCTCGTTATGCGGCGCGACCTGCTATAATATGCCGCTTGCCGGAGAATCGTTCTTGAGGTTGGTGTCTTTGGACAAACCTGGTTTTTGGACGAGCTTAAGGTTTTCGAAGAAGCCGAATTGGGCCGAGATATTCGAGCAAACATGAGAGGCGAGCGCCTCGTGGACCACGGGAGACGATGTCCGGATTAGATCAAGCGCGTGCTGCCGGGGAGGTTTCGGGGGAGCCCGGTTCAGGCCCGACAAAATCCCCCCGCCGGCTGTTTGTGAAGTCTTACGGCTGTCAGATGAATGTCTATGATGCGCGGAAGATGGCCGATATCCTCGCACCAGAAGGCTATGCCGAGACCACTGTTTTGGAAGAAGCCGACCTTATTGTCTTGAACACGTGCCACATCAGGGAGCGCGCCGCCGAGAAGGTTTTCTCCGAATTAGGCAAGCTGCGCGCGCTCAAGGCCGCGCGCGCCGAGGCTGGCCGGGAGACCAAGATCGTGGTCGCGGGCTGTGTCGCGCAGGCTGAAGGAGAGGAAATTTTCAAGCGCCAAAAGGCTGTGGATATCATCGTCGGACCGCAAAGCTATCATCGCCTGCCGGAGCTTTTGCAGCGTGCCCAAACCTCCCGCGCCGTTCTTGACACGGATTTTCCAGCCGAAAGCAAATTCGATCATCTCGCCGCGCCTGGTCTCACCGAAATCCGCAAACGCGGGGTCTCTGCCTTTGTGACGGTGCAGGAAGGCTGCGATAAATTCTGCACTTTCTGCGTGGTGCCTTATACGCGGGGCGCAGAGGTATCGCGGCCGGTTGAAGGCATCGTCGCCGAAGTCGAGATGCTGGCCGCCGGAGGCGTCCGCGAGGTGAGCCTGCTTGGCCAAAACGTCAATGCCTATCATGGTGAAACGCGGGAAGGCGCCCCCGCTTCGCTGGCAGCTCTCATCGCCCGGCTCGCCGAAGTGCCAGGCATTGCCCGTATCCGCTACACCACGAGCCATCCGGGCGACATGGACGCAAGTCTCATCCAAGCACATCGCGATCAACCCGCCCTGATGCCTTTTCTGCATCTGCCGGTGCAATCCGGTTCGGACCAAATCCTCGCCGCGATGAATCGCAGGCATAAGCGCTCCGATTACATCGCGTTTGTCGCCGAAATCCGGGCCGCGCGGCCGGACATCGCCTTGTCCTCCGATTTCATTGTTGGCTTTCCCGGCGAAACGGATGCGGATTTCGAGGCGACCTTGGATTTGATCGAAAAGGTCGAATTCGCGAACGCATTCTCGTTCAAATATTCGGCGCGCCCCGGCACCCCCGCGGCGGAGCTGCAAAGCCAGATCCCGGAAGCCGTGAAATCGGAACGGCTCTTTCGGCTACAGACCCTCCTCGACCAGCAACGGCGGGCGTTCAATCACAAAATGATTGGGCATGCCCTCGATGTGCTCATTGAGAAACCCGGCCGCCACCAAGGCCAGATCGCCGGCAAGTCACCCTATCTCCAACCAATTCAGATGGAAGGCAGCCTCGATCGCCTCGGTGACATCGTGCGCGTCGAAATTGTCTCCTCTGGCAGCAATTCGCTGTTTGGACGGCTTTTGCCGGACCGGCCCGCGCGCGAGGCGCTTCGTTGAAACCATCAGATCGTTCAGCGCCGTTTGCGCAGCAAGAATTCAGGCGTCCTCCGGTTGAGAACGGCACCGCCGAGATAACCTTGGCGTTCGACGATAATCGCCATGCCTCGCTCGTCTTCGGACAATATGATCAAAACCTTGCGAAGCTCGAACGCAGATTGGGCGTGACCGCCAATGCGAACGGCAATCATGTGACGATCAAAGGCACGATGGAAGCGTGCGAACATGCGCGGCTGGTTTTGGAAAATCTCTATGCACGGGTTGAGCTCGGCCAGCCGGTAAGCCTCGGCGATGTCGATGGTGCGATCGAGGAAGGCGCGATGCAAGGCACTTTGTTTCCGAAGGAGGACGAGGGGGCGCGCGCTGTTTTCGAGCAAATCGGCACCCGCCGGCGCGGGAGTGTCCGCGCGCGCAATGCGGCGCAGGACCACTATCTGCGTGCCATGAAACGCCACGAGCTGGTTTTCGCCGAAGGCCCGGCCGGCACCGGCAAGA
>PLUZ01000286.1 GCA_003162995.1 Methylocapsa sp.
CAGCTCAGCCAGCATAAAGGCAGATACCCCTTCAAAATGAATTGGAGTGGAACAATGACAGAGAACCCAACAGTCGTCGAGCAACGAAGGTGGTTAGGTAGTGCTAGCGGAATGCATCCCACTTCTCGGAATCTGCAGAGATCAATTATTGCTGCTGCGGTCTTACTCATCGTTGTCCTGGTAGCTATCGCTAGTTATCTAGAGAAATGGCTGTGGATGCGGCAGCTCAACTACACCGGAGTCTTCTGGACGCTTCTTTCTGTTAAGTGTGCGATGTTTTGCGCCGCCTTTGTCTTCGCCTTTCTGTACCTGTGGATCAACCTCCATCTGGTTGCCAGAAACAGCGCGGCTTTCCCCGGAGACGGTCGCGCATGGACGGCTGCATTTCGGTCCAGAGCCGATGCGGACGCGCAGACCGATGTCGATTATTCTCCCCGGCTTTTGAAGCTCGCCTTTGTCGGGGTCAGTGCCGGCGTCGCCTTTTTCATTGCGGCTGCCTTCTACACCGAATGGGATACGTACCTCCGCTTTCGTTACGGCGGATCCTTCGGAGTGTCCGATCCGCTCTTCGGGGTCGATGTCGGGTTTTATGTCTTTCATCTGCCCTTCTATGTGCTGTTGCAAAACAGCCTGACGTTGCTGACGGCGTTGACGCTCGTGGCCGTCCTTTTCGCCTACGTGTTCTTTGGATTACTGCGGGTAACCCGGAGTGGAAAGTTCGCGGCAGGTGCCAACGCCACTTCACATCTGTCCGTGCTTCTTTTTATTCTGGTTGCCAGTTGGGGCTGGAGGTTTTACCTCGGTCACTATCAACTTCTCTACTCCACGTTGGGCGTCGTCTATGGAGCTGGATATGCAGCGGATCATGTAACCAGACTTGCCCTCTGGTTCATGGTCGGCGTCTCGGCGGTGGCGTGTGCGCTGCTCGCACTCAATGTCTTCCGCCCCAGCTTCAAAGCGCTGGCCGTCGGAGCGGGCGCGTATGTGGCCGTGTGGTTCATAGGGTTATCTTTGCTTCCATATTTCTTCGAGCAATTCGTCGTGCGGCCGAGTGAATTGGCGCTCGAAACTCCCTATTTGCGGAATTCCATTAATTTTACACGGAAGGCCTATCAACTCGACGCAATCCAGGAGACGTCCTACCCAGCTATGGCAGATCTGACGCGTGAGGTGATCGGGCGGAATCAAGATACGATCCAAAACATTCGCCTTTGGGATTCGCGGCCGCTCCTGCAAACCTATCAACAAACTCAGGCGATACGCCTCTATTACCAATTTAATCACGTCGCTACGGACCGTTATCACTTGGCGGACGGCTATCATCAGGTGATGCTTTCCGCCCGGGAACTTTCGCCGGAGCTTCCAGTGAAAGCGCAAACCTGGGTCAACCAGTATCTACAATTCACGCACGGCTATGGCGCGGTCATGAACTTCGTCTCGAAGACCGTCGGTGGCGGATTCCCGGAATACCTTCTGGAGAACGTCCCCGCCGACTCCGCCTTCGGCCTGACGATTGCCCAGCCCTCTGTTTATTATGGACAATCGATGCCGGGGTATCGAATCGTCGCGACAGGCATTAAAGAGTTCGACTATCCGAAGGGCAATGACAATGTCTATACCAGCTATGCTGGAAAAGGGGGAATCCCGCTGGACAGTGTCTGGAAGAAGCTATTGTTTGCTTGGAATAAGGCGGACATCAACATTTTATTGACTTCCTATCTTAAGCCTGAAAGCCGGATTCAGATCCACAGAGACGTTCGCGAGCGGGTAATGCAAGTCGCTCCCTTCTTGCGCCTCGACAGCGACCCTTATCCCGTCTTGAGCGAGGGTAAGTTGTACTGGATCCAGGATGCCTACACGACCTCGAATTACTTTCCATACGCAACCCCACAGTGGACGACGCAGTATGCGACCGCATCGCAGCCGGCTTCGGATATCGGACGACCCGCTGGACAATTCCCCGACACCGAACAGGTGGGGGCTGGCTCCACGGCAATATTCGAGGGGTTGAACTACATCCGCAACTCCGTGAAAGTCGTCGTGGACATGTACGACGGAACCGTTCGCTTTTTCGTCATGGATCCAAAGGATCCCGTGCTGGCCGCCTATCGGTTGGCATTTCCCGGCGTATTCGAGGACCTCGGTCAAATATCCGAGGATTTAAAGGCGCACCTGCGCTATCCGGAGGATCTCTTTACCGTCCAAGCCGACCAATACAGAACTTTCCACATGACGGATCCCCAGGTCTTCTACAATCGGGAGGATCTGTGGGCGGCGCCGATTGAGACCTACGCAGGCGAGACACAGGCCATGAAGCCCTATTATATCCTCATGAAGCTTCCTGGCAGCGATCTGCTTGAATACCTGCTCATGACTCCTTTCACGCCCCATAACCGGGACAACATGATCTCGTGGATGGCCGCCCGGTCCGATTTTCCCAATTATGGAAGAACGCTTTTTTACGAGCTCCCGAAAGAAAAGCTGATCTACGGGCCAAACCAGATCGAGGCAATGATTAATCAGAACACGACCATTTCGCAACAGCTGACCCTGTGGAACCAAAACGGGTCGCGTGTTATTCGCGGGAAGCAGATCGTGACACCGATCGAGAACGCGTTCCTGTACGTGGTACCATTGTACCTCACCGCCGAGGGTACGAACTTTCCACAGCTCAAACGCGTCATTGCGATTACAGGCGACAAGGTTGTGATGGAGCCCACGCTCGATGAGGCGCTTAACGCTCTCTTTGGTACGCAGCAACCTCAAACAGTCGCTACGGAAGGGCGTGCGGTGCAATCACCTAGCGAGAAGACAGAGTTGACCAACCCCCGATCAACCAGCGAGGCTGCGGACGTGCCTCCCCTCCAGTCCGCCCCTGGCCCGGCGAGAATGCAATTTCAGAACGCTCAGAAGGCGATGCAGCAGGGGAATTGGAAAAAATTCGGAACAGCAATGGAGGCGCTAAAGCGCCTGTTGGCCAACCCGACAATGTAGCACGCGGGCATGATCAAAGACTATGCGATGGGGAGCTCATCAGGATTTTCAAAACCAGTAATTGGATCGATTGCTTGCGGCGTGCCCCCGGCTCTCGGGACTTGTGTCAGAGGTCTTTTGTTTGGCCCCATTGGGCGAGGTGTTTTGATAAGCTTACCAAAACAATTGAAGGCAGATACCTATGTGCCATGTAGAAAATATCTTCGCAATTCGTCTGGTGCGGTCCGCCGGTGAGGTTCGCACGACGAAATTGCGATGAGCGACAGTCCGCTTTACCCTCTGTCATTCACGCCGATTTATCAATATCGGCTTTGGGGTGGTAGGCGCTTGGCCGAGTGGCTCACGACTGCATTGCCAAGCGAGGGGCCTATAGGTGAGGCATGGATACTAAGCGATCGCGACGACTATCCTAGCCGCTATCCTAGCCGCGTGACTGCGGGACCACTCAAAGGATGCACCATCGCTCAATTGATCGACCGGTCACCAAAGCCATTTCTCGGAAAATTAGCGCAGCGGTTCCACCGGTTTCCATTGCTTCTAAAATTTCTAGACGTTCACGAGATGCTCTCGGTGCAAGTCCACCCACCGGACAGCAGGGTAGATCTCATTCCGAAAGGCGAGACCGGAAAAACGGAGGCGTGGGTGATCCTTGAAGCAGAGCCGGGAAGCCGCGTATACGCCGGCCTAAAGCCTGGCGTAACTGCCGAGGATTTGCAGGCAATCTCTAAGCTCACAGTAAACAGATGTTTAGCCAGCTTCTCTCCCCAGCGCGGCCAGGGCGTTCTTATCGAGGCAGGCGTTGTTCACACGCTGGGCGATGGGGTTGTGGTGTTCGAGGTCCAGGAAAACAGCGATGTAACATTTCGGCTCTATGATTGGGATCACATCGATTCGAAAACTGGCCAGCAGCGACCGTTACAAATTGAGGAAGCGCTGGCTTGCGTCGACTTGACACTTTGCCCGGTCGCCGTGGACCCACTCCAAAATGAAACCATGCCCCCTGTTACAAACGAGTTACTCTTTAACGACCCGCACTTTCGGCTTTGGCGTCTTCAAGGCGCAGCGCCATTCGTTGTCGGCGCCCCGGATGAGCCGCGGGTTTTGGTGTGCGTCGAGGGCACTGGAAATGTCGAATTCGATGGTGCTGACTTCATTTTAGAAAAAGGTGTGGTCGTACTTCTGCCGGCAGTCTTAGGACGCTGTCGTTTCCGCCCCGATACTTCCGTCACGCTATTTGAAATCGCCGGGCCGGAGTGCGCATGAAAAGCCTAATCATTTTTGATCTCGACGGCACCCTTGCTGAAAGCAAATCGTCTCTCGACACGGAAATGGCTACGCTTCTCGGCCGATTGCTCGGGCTCGTCCAGGTCGCTGTGATCTCTGGGGGTGCTTGGGCGCAATATGAAAAACAGGTACTCGCTTTTCTACCCCACGATTGGCGTCTGAGGAATCTCTCTCTTCTACCTACGTGCGGGACTACATTCTATCGCTTCGACGAAGCATGGCAAGAGCTCTATGCGGAGAATTTCACTGTCGAAGAGAAGCAGAAAATCATTATCGCACTTAACGAAGCGCTCAAGCTATCCAGTTTTAAAGCGGAAGAGCATTGGGGACAATTGATCGAAGATCGTGGAAGCCAGATCACGTTTTCCGCACTGGGTCAGGAAGCGCCAATTGATCAAAAGAAGAAATGGGACCCGGACTTTAGGAAGCGAAAAAAAATCGAGGAGAGCCTCAAGACTTTGATCCCCGCATTTTCCATAAAATTAGGCGGCTCGACGTCCATCGACGTCACTAAGCCTGGCGTTGACAAGGCCTATGGCATCAAAAAGCTACATGAAACACTTGGCGTCGCTATTCAAGACATGATTTTCGTCGGCGACGCTATCTTTCCAGGTGGAAATGACTATCCGGCAAAGCAAGCAGGTGTGGTGTCAATTGAAGTGCGGGATCCACACGAAACCAAACGGGTCATCGAAGCCATTGTCGCGTGTCTGCAAAGTGGGGACAACCCGTGTTAGACTTTAAGCTGAAGCGGATCGGCGTGATTATGGAGCCAAGGGTGGGCGACCCAAATGAAACGGAGGGCGTCCTAAATCCGGCGGCGATGCGGGGTCGGGATGGACAACTCTATCTTTTTCCGCGTCTTGTGGCTCGGGGCAACTATTCTCGCATCGGAATCGCTCGAGTATTGTTCGACCGTGCTGGAGATCCAATAAACGTCGAGCGCATGGGCATCGCTTTGGAGCCCGAGGCCGACTACGAGCTCTCATCCAGCGGCGGGGGATGCGAGGACCCCCGCATCGCTTACGTTGGTCCGCTGCGGCACTATGTGATGACCTACACGGCACTTTCGCACCGTGGCCCTCGAATCGCCATTGCCATTTCCGACGATTTGTTTCACTGGCGTCAAAAAGGGCTTGCCGTCTTTCATCCCTATAAGGGCATCACTTTTGATGATGTGGACGATAAGGACGCCAGCGTGTTTTCTGCTCTGATTCCTGACCCTTTCGGCCAGCCTGCGATGGGGATCGCGCATCGGCCGTTGTTCCCAGGAACCCGTCCAGAGGAAAAAGTGAACCAGTCCGCCTTCCAGGCCATTGATATTGATAGAGAAAGCATTTGGATTTCATATTGCCACTTGAGTACTAAAGGAGAGAGTGACCGTCTCTGGGAATTTATTCACCATCACCGATTGGCAAGCCCGGTCATGGAGTGGGAGCGCCTCAAAATTGGCGGAGGCACGCCGCCCATCATGTGTCGTCATGGATGGCTGATGCTGTACCACGGCGTTCAGGACATTCTTCAGGCGAGTCCAATCAAGCACACGCTGTGCTATTCCGCCGGCGCGATGGTGCTGTGTGAGGAGCATCCGAACAGGATTATTTATCGCTCTCCAAATCCGGTACTAAGTCCCGAAGGCCCGCTGGAGTGTCGCGGAACGGTCGCTAATGTGGTGTTTCCTACTGGAATCGATCGTCGTGACGATCTTGGCAATTCTGATCGATTTGATGTCTATTACGGCATGGCGGACGATCGGATTGGCGTGGCGCGTTTGGACGTTCCTGCAACGCTTCCGCGTTACGCGGCCGCCGATCATTCGTAATGAGCTGCGGAAAGGCTCTGGCACATTACCAGATCAAACACCTATCAGATCTTTTGGCACGTCCGGCTCACGCCGCGCAGCGGCGACGTCACGCTATGTCTTCAGTGCTGATGCACGGAAGCGGTACGCTTTCGCTAGGGTGAGATGGGCTTCGAGGTTAAACGTGTTGTGGACTGTGCATAGTTAAGGAGCCGAGCCTGGAGGTAATTTCCTGTAGCAACGTTTTGATGAAGATTGGACACAGTCTCGATGGGGTGTGTGGAGTGTCTTGTGGTCTCTGGCGACAGACGTCTTCGAGTCGTGACCGGGACTGTTGATGAATTCCTAGTCTTTGTTCGTTGAAATTTTGTAGTGAGGAAAATATGCGGCCTTTAATCGCCGGAAATTGGAAGATGAACGGGCTGACACCGCAGCTTGCTGAGATCGAGGCTATTGCCACTTGTGTGGCAGAAACGCCACCATTTGCCGACATTCTGATCTGCCCACCCTCGACGCTGATCACACGCGCGGTCCAGGTGGCTGCAGGCCGCATTGCGATCGGAGGGCAGGATTGCCGCAAGGAAATCGCCGGCGCGTTCACGGGAGGCATCAGCGCGGAAATGCTGAGAGATGCAGGTGCTTCCACAGTCATTGTCGGACATTCGGAATGCCGTCAACATTATGGCGAGACCAATGCATTGGTGGCGGCAAAGGCGAAAGCCGCGATGCGTGCGGGGATTCTCGCGATCATCTGCATCGGCGAGACGAAATCGCAGCGGCAAGAGGGCAAGGCGTTGTCCGCGTGTGGCGATCAAATCTCAGGAAGCGTTCCCGAAGGTATCACCTCGTCCGCCAACGCAATAGGCTATGAGCCACTATGGGCGATCGGAACCGGCGAGTCGGCGACCCATGAGGAGATCGCGGAGGTGCACGCGCATATCCGCCAGTGTCTAGTGGCGCGTTTCGGCGCAGAAGGGAAAAAGGTTCGCATCCTCTATGGTGGATCTGTCGATCCGATAAACGCACGCGAGATCCTGGCGCTGCCGGAGGTTGGCGGGGTGCTGGTTGGCGGCGAAAGCCTAAAGACTGCAGATTTCGAAGCAATAATCAAGGCAGTTTCGGCAAAGGCTTAATCACGCTGGGTGGCGTTTCATTACCGGAGGCCTTCGCACGCAGCTAAGTCAGACTCGGCGGCCATGGGCATTCAGATTCACGGATCTGTTGCTTTAGCTCAACGTAGAGAGTGTTTGGGAGCCGAGTCATCGCTTGCTTTGGCAGATGGAAGAGTAATCATGATGCGTGTAGGAATTGCTGCGGACCATGGAGGGTTTATTTTAAAGGTGGAGGTGGCACAGACACTCCGCGGCTGGGGGTACGAAGTCATGGATTTCGGCGCACATCAACTGAACCCTGAAGATGACTACCCTGACTTCATCATCCCCTTGGCGAGGGCCATCGCGGCGGGGCAGGTTGAACGCGGAGTGGCACTCTGCGGCAGCGGCGTTGGAGCGTCCATCGCCGCTAACAAAGTTCCCGGCGCCCGTGCCGGCCTCATCCACGATGTCTTCTCCGCCCATCAGGGTGTCGAAGATGACGACATGAATG
>PLUZ01000194.1 GCA_003162995.1 Methylocapsa sp.
CTGCCCCTTTGCCTTTCGTGGGTTTCGGCTTCGGTTGGTAATTAAGAGTTTCATGGCTCGCCAAAGAAGGCGCGTCCGAGCTTTGAACACAAGGATCGAGACGGCCGAAGGCGCCGTCTCGAAGCTCAAAGGCAAAGCCGAATCCATGAAGGCGAGATCAAGCGGCAATTCGAAAACTCTGGCATTGTTGGCGATGCTCGGTGTCGCCGGCCCTTTGGAGGCCAAAGCGGACATTTTATGGAATTGGTCCTACCTCAATCCAGATACCAAAATCACTGCGTCCGGCACTCTGACAACTGAGGATCAAGCGGCGGGCTCCTATGGGATAACGTCTATCACGGGTGTTTGGAACGGTGCGCCGATTACCGGTCTGGAGGCTATTCATTCCTGCTGCTCGCCTCCAGGGTGGAACGACAATGTGCTGGTCGATGGCGGTCCCAAGCTTGGTAAGGGCGGCTTCGCGTTTAGCGTGAGCAGAGGGCCAAAAATCAACCTTTTCTACAAGGACGGCCGATACGCCTACGAAATCCAAAATGGTCCTGAAGTATTCGGCGGCACCTTTGTCGCTACGCCAAGCGGCGCACAATAACGCATCTCTCATGCTGATGAGATCGCGAAGCGATTGTCTCGAAGCACGAGGGCGTTTTGACAGGGTAGGGCGCTTCCTTCCCGGCGCGCGAGGCGCGGAAAAATCCATTCATCGCATGGCGGCAGAAAAGCGTATCTGANNCCTTGACTTCAAAGTTCAGATACGCTCGGGTCAGCCGTGAGATGAATGGATAGGTGTGGCCGGGGAGGCCATGTCGTTCCCTCGAAAGAGGGGGAATGTCGTATGTTTGCTTACAATTTATCAAAGACCGACCCCATTCGAGGGCTGAACAACCGATCATAGGTCTTTAAAAGGAATCCGTCTGTCATACCGGCAACATGATCGCAGATAACGCGGGGGTCGTCGTTGGCAGCTGTAAATTTCTTATATGCGTCCGATGGTAGAAAAGACTTAGGATCCGATTCGAACGCCTCAAAAACAGATACGACCATTTTTTGCCCCTTAAATTCAAGGTGCTGGACGTTGGGGCTTTTAATCACCTCGTTGCTGACAATCGTCTGGAGTGCATTGAGGAAAATACGGTGTTTGTCGTGCATAGCTGCACGGTATCGGATTAGCGGTTCAGCAAATTCTTTTCTTTCATCAATATAGATATTCGTCATAAAGTGATGGACTAGGCGGCTTATGAAATGCTTTCTTTTGCCGCCGTCACCGAATAAACTTTCTACGAAGTAGTCATAGACGTTGTTTCCGCATTCACTCGGATATTTCTCTTTGAGAGCGTCAAGGAATGTCAAACAATGTGTATCATCTATAGATTCGCGAAATGCGTTTTCAGTGATCAGGCCGAGGGCAACCGCGTCTTCGAAATCATGCACGCCGTAGGCGATATCGTCAGCGAGGTCCATGATGCTGCAATCAAACGATTTGTGCACTGTTTTTGAATGTTTGTCTTCTTGCGGTACCGTAGCCTGAAATAGTTCGCGCTCCTCATGGTCGAGCGGACTGAGTATCCATTCAACAACATCTTTCTCACTATCGAGAAAGCATTTAGGAGGTTTCGATTTCTTTCGATTTAAAATGCGGATAGACGTAGGCTTCTCATCCATGCACGCCTCAATTTTTGGGTTGGCTACTTTGCTGTATGGCGCAGGATATTTGAGCACCCCAAGTAGAGAGCGGCGTGTGAGATCAGAGCCATCTTGCTTAGAAAAATTTTCGAGACGGGATAAGATGCGCAGCGTGTGGCCATTCCCTTCAAATCCTCCACGCTCACGCATGCAGTAGTTTAAGGCGACTTCTCCTCCGTGCCCAAAGGAGGATGGCCTAAATCATGTGCAAAGCCGATAGCCTGGATCATGCTTCCTGACGGAAGGGTGGGCTTAGCGGGATGATCGATTCTGCCGAGCTGTCGAACAATACCCGCAGCGATTTGGGCGACCTCCAATGAATGTGTCAACCGTGTGCGATAGAAGTCGCTGTCTCCCAGGTTGAGGATTTGGGTCTTCCCTTGTAGCCTTCGAAAAGATCCAGAATGCACAACCCTTGCGTAATCGACGTCAAATGCTCCTCGAGCGTCTTCTGGTTGTGGCGTCCATTTGTTTCGACGTTCTTCCCAAACTGTATTCATGGAGTGATCACGCCTTGAATATAATTTGTAATATGCGCCATAGCATTATGGAAAATCGACATATGTCAAGTGTGAGATTGTATGAGAGCATGTAAGGTTTTGGGCCTCAATCGGACAAAAGTGTTTCACGTGAAACGTTTTTGTCCGATTGGAGGGGATTTCCTTACAGCATTGAGGTTTTAAACATCAGCTGCACCCCGTCGTGCCGCCGCAGGTGTCGCACTTCAGGCAGGTTCCGTTGCGCACGAGCGTGAAGTTCCCGCACTCGCCGCAGGCCTCGCCGGTGTAGCCTTTCATCCGCGCTTGGCTGCGCTTTTCGGCGATGGCTTCCCGCTCGGCGGGCGTCGTCCATTCGAGGCCGCCGAGTTCCGCTTCGACCTCTCTTTCAAGCTCACCCTTCAGCGCGGTGGCCGCTTGTCCGCCAGCCTGTCCGCCGCCTTGCACCAGCATCAATTTGTCGGCCTTGGAGCGCACAAAACCGCGCGATACGAATTTCGAGGTTGGCGCGGACGCAGAGCCTTGCGGCGGGCGGCTCTGCTCCTCGCCCTTGCCAAGCACGTCATGGCCGATGTCGCTTGGGTCGATATGGGCGAGATCGTTGCGGCCCAAATAAGAGATCGCGAGCTCGCGGAAAATATAGTCGAGGATCGAGGTCGCGTTCTTGATCGTATCATTGCCTTGCACGAGTCCGGCCGGCTCGAAGCGCGTAAAGGTGAAGGCATCGACATATTCTTCGAGCGGCACGCCATATTGCAGGCCGACCGAGATCGCGATGGCGAAATTGTTCATCAGCGAGCGGAAGGCGGCGCCCTCCTTATGCATGTCGATAAAGATTTCACCGATCCGCCCATCCGCATATTCGCCGGTGCGCAAATAGACCTTGTGGCCGCCGACCACGGCTTTTTGGGTGTAGCCCTTGCGCCGGTCGGGCAGGCGCTCGCGGTCGCGCACGCGCTCGATCCGCTCGACAATCCGCTCGACGATTCTTTCGGCGACGGCGGTGGCGCGCGCCGGCGCGTTGGAAGCGATCAGCGCCTCGACGGCATCCTCCGCCTCATCGTCATCATCCGCGATCAGCTGGCTGCTCAAGGGCTGCGACAGTTTCGAGCCGTCGCGGTAAAGCGCATTGGCTTTGAGGCCAAGCCGCCAGGAGAGCATATAGGCCTCCTTGCACTCCTCGATGCTCGCCTCGTTCGGCATGTTGATCGTCTTTGAGATCGCCCCCGAGATGAAAGGCTGCGCCGCCGCCATCATGCGGATATGGCTTTCGACGCCAAGGAAGCGCTTGCCGGTGCGCCCGCAGGGGCTCGCGCAATCGAAGACGGCGTAATGTTCCGGCTTCAGATGCGGCGCGCCTTCGAGCGTCATGGCGCCGCAAACGAAAATATTGGCGGCCTCGATCTCGGCGCGGGAGAACCCCAAAAAGCTCAGAACATCGAAATTTTGATCCTCCAGCCTTTCCGCCGGAATCTTCAGGACGCCGGTGCAAAACTCCGCGCCAAGCGTCCATTTGTTGAAGATGAATTTGATGTCGAAGGCGGCCCCGAGCAAAGCCTCGATCTCGTCGAGTTTCGGCTGCGTGAAGCCCTTCGCCTTCAGGCTCGCGGGATTGATCGCGGGGGCGTTTTGCAGCGAGCCATGCCCTGTCGCATAGGTCACCATTTCGGCGATCTCGGCTGCCGCATATCCAAGCGTGCGCAGACCCTCCGGCACGGCGCGATTGATGATCTTGAAATAGCCGCCGCCGGCGANNGGTTCGATGCCCGTCGTGTCGCAATCCATCACAAGGCCGATAGTGCCGGTCGGTGCGACAACGCTCACCTGCGCGTTGCGATAGCCATGAAGGGCGCCGAGCCCTACCGCGCGCTCCCAGGCTTTGCGCGCGTGGTCGCCCAGCGCTTTGTCCTTTAAGGCGGCATGGTCGAGCGGGACCGGCGCGATCGCCAAAGCCTCATAGCCCGAGGCCTTGCCGTTGGCGGCGCGGGCGTGGTTGCGCATCACGCGCAGCATCGCGCTCGCGTTTGCCTTGTAGCCCTCGAAAGCGCCAAGCTCGCCCGCCATCTCCGCCGATGTCGCATAGGCAACCCCTGTCATGATCGCCGAAAGGGCGCCGCAAATCGCGCGGCCTTCCTTGCTGTCGTAAGGGATGCCGGACGACATCAAAAGGCCGCCGATATTGGCGTAGCCAAGGCCCAGCGTGCGGTAATCATAAGAAAGCCGGGCGATGTCCTTGGATGGAAATTGCGCCATCATGACCGAGATTTCGAGCACGATCGTCCACAGCCGCGCCGCGTGCTCATAGGATTCGATGTCGAATTTTCCCGTCGCCGGATCGTGGAACTGGAGCAGGTTGAGCGAGGCAAGATTGCACGCCGTATCGTCCAGAAACATATATTCCGAGCACGGATTGGAGGCGGTGATGGGGCCTGCCGCCGGGCAGGTGTGCCAATCATTGATGGTCGTATGATATTGCAGGCCGGGGTCGGCCGAGGCCCAGGCGGCACGCCCGATCTTGTCCCAGAGCTCGCGCGCCTTCATCGCCTTATGCGGCTTGCCGTCGAGACGCCGGGTCAAGGTCCAATCGCTGTCCTGCTCGACCGCGCGCAAAAAATCGTCGCTCAGGCGCACGGAATTGTTCGAGTTCTGGCCGGAGACTGTCAGATAGGCTTCCGAATCCCAATCGGTCGTGAACGTTTCGAAATCGATTTGGGTCTGGCCCTGGCGGGCCAGCTGGATGATTTTCTTGATGGAGGCGTCGGGGACGAAAGCGCGCCGGGCGAGCTTGATTTCTTTTTTCAGCGCCGGATTCTTTTCCGGGTCGAAGCAGTCATCGCCCGGCCCCTCGCAATTGACGCAGGCGCGCAGAATCGCCTTCAAGGCCTTTTGCAAAATTTTCGAGCCGGTCACGAGGGCCGCGACCTTGCCTTCCTCCTTCACCTTCCAGTCGATAAAATCCTCGATGTCGGGATGATCGGCATCGACAATGACCATTTTCGCGGCGCGCCGTGTTGTGCCGCCGGATTTGATCGCACCCGCGGCGCGGTCGCCGATTTTTAGGAACGACATCAGGCCGGAGGATTTGCCGCCGCCCGAAAGCTTCTCGTTCTCGCCGCGCAATTTGGAAAAATTCGAGCCGGTGCCCGAGCCATATTTAAAGAGCCGGGCTTCCCGCACCCAAAGGTCCATGATCCCGCCATCGTTGACGAGATCGTCGGCGACCGACTGAATGAAACAGGCATGCGGTTGCGGATGCTCATAGGCGGTCTTCGACTTGACGAGTTTCTTGGTCTCGTGGTCGACATAATAATGGCCCTGGCTTGGGCCATCGATCCCATAGGCCCAGTGGAGCCCGGTGTTGAACCATTGCGGCGAATTGGGCGCCGCCATTTGCCGCGCCAGCATGTAACGAAGTTCATCGAAAAAGGCAGACGCGTCTCTTTCCGAATCGAAATATTTGCCTTTCCAACCCCAATAGGTCCAGGCCCCGGCGAGACGATCGAAGACTTGCTGCGCCGAGGTCTCGCCCGTCGTGCGTTCCGATTTCGGCAGGCTGGCCAGCGCCTCCTCATCCGCACAAGAGCGCCACAGGAAAGCGAGCACGTCGTCTTCGGGGACACGCTTCAGACGTGAGGGCAAGCCCGCCTTGCGGAAGTATTTTTGCGCGAGCACATCGGCGGCGACCTGACTCCAGGCGGCGGGAACATCGATCGCGCCTTGAGAGAAAACAATTGAACCGTCGGGATTGCGGATTTCGCTTTTTGTCGTCCGGAAGGCGATCTCCGCATAGGGGGAGTGCTCGGGCTTGGTGTAACGGCGGTCAATTCGCATTGGGTATGCCCCCTATTTGTCGATGGACAGGGACAATGAATTAGCGCTATCTTTGAGTCACCTATCCTATACGCATATCCACTACTATATATGGTATCTAGTTAATGGTTAATAAACTAGATAGAGTGCCTGGCGCGGGTGGAATGGACGCCAATTTTGCTTATTAAGAGCACGCGCAGGCGCTATGGACAGCGCGCTCCGGCACGTTCATAAACGCCCCCCAAGATGGGCTGGTTCGCTCCCGCAAAGCCGAAGGCAGGTCAAACCCATGAAATGGTTTTATCGGATTTTTACCTGGTGGCACGGCCAGACTCTGAATACGGCGCTGCACACATTGCTCTTTGGCAAATTCGTCGGCAAGGACGAATTCGGCAACAGCTATTACCGTACAAAGAAGATTGATAAAACGCTGGGTTTCGAACGCCGCTGGGTTATTTACGCCGGGGAGAGCGAAGGGTCCATGACCCCGCCTGGCTGGTATGGCTGGCTTCATCACACGGTCGATGTTCCGCCAACCGAAGAAGACTACGACGCGCGCGCCTGGGAATTGGCGTACAAGCCAAATCTGACCGGCACCCCGCTAGCTTGGCGTCCGCCGGGCTCGACCTTGGGCGCCAATACGCGGCCTCCGGCGACCGGCGACTATGAGGCCTGGACACCGGAGGGCTGAAGGCGCGGCCGGCTAAGCCCGAGCCGTCGCCAAAATCGCCACTTTTATGTCTTCCTTTGCGTGTCCAGATTTCTCATATGGCGTCCGAAGGGTTGATGATCGAAGCCTTGATGCGAAACACTCTCACACGGTTGGGTCATCTGGCGGGCTTCCTTGTCATTTCTACAATGATGGTTGCCTGTCCGGCGCGCGCCGACAAAATCAGGCATCCGATCGCGGTGTTTTCCGGATTGGACAAGATCACCGGGCGGACAATTGCATTTCAAGCCGCCACTGGCGAAACCGTGCAATTCGGCACGCTCCAGATCACTGAGCGCGCTTGCTACACGCGCCCTGCCACGGAGGCGCCGCAAACGACCACCTTCGTCGAGGTGGACGAAATTGATGCCGACAAGAAATACAAGCGGATTTTTTCCGGGTGGATGTTTGCGGCAAGCCCTGGTCTGCACGGCATCGAGCATCCGATTTACGACATTTGGCTGACGGAATGCAAAGGCGGCGCCGCTGAGCCGGAAGCGAGCGCGGATACCGACGTCCAAGTCGACTTGCAGCCGCCCGCTACGCCGGAAGCACCCCAGACCCCTGCGCAAGAACCATCGCCGCCGCGCAAGGGTCATTCCAACAAGAAGCGCACGCCTGTCGCCAAGGCGCCGCTGGACGCGCCGCCTCAGGAACAGCAAGATGCGGAACCTTCGCCGATGGACGCTCCGATTGAAGTCGGGCGGCCGCCTGGCTTGATTCCGGCCCCGCAAGGAAACCGGTGACCGCCGGCGCAGGGCGCCGCCTGGTCATCCTCTCGCCCATAGCCGGTATTCAAGACGGAAAAGGGCGCCGGAACCAGCGCGGCCTGGATGTGTTGTAGAGGCTTCTCCGTTCGGCACGGGCGCTGCGCCAAATGACGTATTGCTGCCGCACAGAGGTTACAAATTTTTCATTCTGCCGAAATGGCGGCGTAACCGACGCATCCCCATGTTCTTTGCCACTGACGGTTTGTCATCCCGAATTTTGTAATGGAGAAATCAATGGTTAATATCCAGTCCCCCCGGCCCGGTATCACGTGTGCGCCGCCCTTGATCCTGCGCAGGCGCCACGAGATTCGTGCCGTGCTACTGGGCACGGTTGCCGCCCTGGCCCTGGCTGGCATGAATGTTGGCGGCATCAGTCAGGCCCGTGCCGCCACGGCTCAAAGCGAAGTCACTCAAGCTGTCTCGCCGGTCTCCTTCGCCGATGTTGTCGACCACGTCCGCGGTGCGGTCGTGTCCGTCAAGGTGAAGACCACCGAGGCGCCTGATTCGGAAGACGAACTCGAGACGCCGCATATTACACCCGGTGATCCGCTCGAGCGCTTCTTCAAGCATTTCGGCGAGGAAGGCAGCCATCACGTCAAGCCGCATGTGACCCAGGCGCAAGGCTCTGGATTCCTTATCTCTTCCGACGGCTATATCGTCACGAACAACCATGTCGTCGAGAACGCTACAGAGGTTTCCGTGACCTTGGACGATGGCAAGATCGTGCCGGCGACGATTGTCGGAACCGATAAGAAAACCGACCTTGCCCTATTGAAGCTCAAGCAAGGCGGCACTTACCAATTTGTGGAATTCGCGAAATCCACGCCGCGCGTCGGCGAATGGGTGATCGCTGTCGGCAATCCCTTCGGCTTAGGCGGCACGGTGACGGCCGGCANNTCGGCATTGGCTTCGCCATTCCCGCCGACACCGCGCAAAATGTCATTGCCGCGCTGAAGGACAAAGGCAGCGTGGCAAGGGGCTGGATTGGTGTTCAGATTCAGCCTGTGACAGCGGAAATCGCCGATAGCCTTGGCCTCAAGTCCAACAAAGGGGCTCTCGTCGCGGAAGCCCAGCCAGATTCGCCGGCAACCGCGGCCGGAATCAAATCGGGCGACGTGATTCTCGGCATCGACGGCGAACGGATCGACGGTCCGCGCGACCTCGCTAAGAGGGTGGCGGCGCTTGGCCCCGGGAAAAAGGCGGATTTGATCTATTGGCACGATGGATCGGAGAAAACCACTTCGGTCAAGCTTGGTTCCCTGCCGGATGATAAGGAAGCAGCTGCGCATCCGGCCACGAGCCAGGACAAGGACTCGTTTAGCGGCCTAGGCCTCTCGCTGGCCCCCGCCTCCAGCGTCCAGGGCGCGGGAAGCCATGGTGTGGTGGTCGCCGATCTCGATCCCGATGGCGTGGCCGCGCAGAAAGGCTTGCAGATTGGCGACATCATCCTGGAAGCGGGCGGCCGTGCCGTCAACCAGCCGGCCGATGTCAAAGCCGTGCTCGCCGAGGCCAAAAAGGACAATCGCAAGGCTGTGCTCTTGCGGGTTAAAAACAGCGAAGGCACCCATTTCGTCGCGATAGCGATTAACCCGGCTTCCTGAGCCTCATCGTCCCCCCGAGGCTTTGGTTAGGCCGGTGCCGCGCCCCCCGTCGCGGCGCCGGCTCCACAGGAGGCGACAGGCCGGAGGGCAACTTCCGGCCTGCTGCTTTGCGTTGGAATCAGTTATATGTCGTCTATGCGAATCCTCATCGTCGAAGACGATACCGAAGCCGCCAATTATATGGTCAAGGCTTTTCGTGAGGCCGGTCACGTCGCCGATCATGTCGGCGACGGGCTTGAGGGCTATGCGCGTGCCTGTGCCGAAACCTATGATGTTCTCATCGTCGACCGGATGTTGCCGAAACTTGACGGCCTCTCGCTCATCGGCAGCTTGCGCGCCCAGAAAGTCCAAACGCCCGTTCTGATCCTGTCCGCGCTCGGACAGGTCGACGATCGCGTGAAGGGGTTGCGCGCAGGGGGTGACGATTATCTCGCCAAGCCTTACGCTTTCGCGGAGCTTCTGGCGCGGGTCGAGGTGCTCGCGCGGCGAAACCGGCCGGGTCTTGCCGAAGACACCGTCTACCGGGTGAATAGCCTAGAGCTTGACCGCCTTGCCCACAAGCTCACCCGTGACGGCAAGGACATTCCTTTGCAACCGCGGGAATTCCGCTTGCTCGAATATTTGATGAAACATGCGGGCCAAGTCGTCACGCGGACAATGCTGCTTGAAAATGTGTGGGATTATCATTTCGATCCGCAAACCAATGTCATTGACGTTCATATTTCGCGGCTGCGCGCCAAAATCGACAAGGGCTTCGATCCTCCGCTGCTTCAGACGATACGCGGAGCAGGATATATGATACGCGATGGCACTCGGTAAGCTCTTTCGGACCACGGTCTTCAAAGTATCGCTCGCCTATCTGGCGATTTCCGCGATCGGCGCTAGTCTTGTTCTCGGCACGATCGGCTGGAACATGAAGCATGTGATCGATGAGCAGATCGCGCGGACCATCGACACCAATATTACCGGGCTTTCCGAGCAATATGCGCAGGGCGGCATCCGCCGTCTCGTCAATATCATCCAAAGGCGGACCCGCCGCCCGGGCGCGGGGCTTTACTTGGTCACGACCCCCGCGGGGGAGCCGATCGCCGGCAATATCGCGAGCCTGCCGCCGGACATTCTGGCGCATCCGGGTCTGGTCGAAATGGCTTATCAGCCTCCCGGCGATACGGGCGGCCAGCACCGGGCGCTCGTCCGTATCTTTGTGTTGGATGGCGGTTTCCATCTGCTTGTCGGGCATGACCTCGAGGAAGGCGAGAGCTTGCGCCATATTCTCGGCGACGCGCTGCTGACGTCGCTAGTCTGGCTCGTTGTGATTGGAACCCTTGGCGGGCTATGGGTTGCAAGGCGTGTTCTGAACCGCGTCGATGCCATCAACGCCAATGCCCGGGCCATCGTCGCGGGCGATCTTTCCGGCCGTTTGCATCTGGCTGGCACCGGCGACGAACTTGACCGGCTCGTGCAAAATTTCAACGCCATGCTCGAGCGGATCGCCATATTGATGGCGGGATTGAAAGAGGTTTCCGACAATATTGCGCATGATCTCAAGACGCCATTGACCCGTCTGCGCAGCGAGGTGGAACAGGCTCTCCGCACCGCCAAAAGCCCGGAGGACTATCGTGGAGCGCTCGAAAAGGCTCTTGAGGAATCCGACCGTTTGATTCAAATCTTCAATGCTCTTTTGAGCATTGCCCGTGCCGAAGCCGGTGCTGGGCGCGAGGGCATGATCGATTTCGACGCCGGCTCCGTCGCCCGGGATGTCGGCGAACTCTATGAGCCGGTCGCCGAGGAGCGCGGCGTCGCGCTTTCCATTTCCTCCGGGACCGGGCTCACTCTGCACGGAAGCCGTGAGCTTGTCGGTCAGGCCTTAGCCAATCTTGTCGACAATGCGTTGACGTACGGCAGCCCGGAGGCGGCGAGGGAAGGCCGCGGCCCGGGCCTCGCGCCGTCACCAGCCGCCGCCACCGTCGAACTCTCGGCGCGGCGAAGTGGCGGCAATGTCGAATTCATCGTCGCGGATCATGGTCCGGGGATCGCCGAAAACGATCGCCTGCGCGTGCTCAATCGATTCGTCCGGCTCGAAAACGCGCGCTCGCGGCCGGGCTCCGGCCTCGGTCTTTCGCTCGCCGCGGCGGTGGCGCGTCTCCATAATGGAAGCTTGCGGCTGGAGGATAACGCGCCTGGTCTGCGCGTCGTCATCCGGCTTCCGGCGGCCCCTCATCGCCGCGAACTCGAAGTGCCGCTGGCTCTGCCGAGCCCGGAAAAGGCCGCATGAGCGATGCTCCTTCCGGAGACAATAAGGAGCTGCCGCTTTGGCGGCGCATTCATACCGCGCCGCACCTTTCCGATGCGCACCGCGCCGAGGCTCGCCTTGCGGAGTTTCTCGCAACGCCCAATGGCGCGGAATTGCAAAGCCTTACCGGTCACTCCCACGTCCGCGCCCTGCTTCTGGCGATCGCCGACCATTCGCCGTTTCTCTGGCGTCTCGCGGCGGCGAATGCGCCCCGGCTCAAGCGCTGTCTTGAGATGGCCCCTGAGGCTTGCCTAGACGCATGCCTCAAAGCTCTCGATGATGCTTGCGCTAGGGCCGAAAGCGATGCCGCGGTCATGCGCGCGCTGCGGCTTGCAAAGCAGGAGACCGCGCTTCTTATTGCCCTCGCCGATCTTGGCGGCGTCTTCGATGTGATCGCGGCGACCGAGGCGCTGTCACGCGCCGCCGATGCTTTCATCCGAGCGGCATTGCGGCATGTGCTGCGGGAGGCCGGCCGCGCGGGCAGATTGCGGCTTGCCGATGACGTGGATCTCGAAACCGGCTGTGGTCTCGTGATTCTGGCGCTTGGCAAGCTCGGCGCGCGCGAACTCAATTATTCGAGCGATGTCGATATCGTCGTCTTTTTCGATCCCGCTTGTGGTTCAATTACCGGAGCCGTGGATCCAGCGACGCTTTTTGCGCGCCTCACGCAAGCGCTTGTCCGCCTCCTCCAAGAGCGGACCGCGGACGGCTATGTCGAGCGCGTCGATTTGCGATTGCGTCCCGACCCCGGCTCGACGGCGGTCGCGGTCGCACTGCCTGCCGCCTATTCCTATTACGAAAGTCTTGGCCAGAATTGGGAGCGTGCGGCCTTGATCAAGGCGCGGCCAGTTGCCGGCGACAAGGCGCTGGGTGAGGCTTTTCTCACCAATCTGATGCCGTTCATCTGGCGCAAATATTTCGATTATGCCGCGATTGCGGATATCGCCGCGATGAAGCGCCAAATTCACGCGGTCCGCGGACATGAAGAGATCGCGGTTGCCGGTCACGATGTGAAACTCGGGCGCGGCGGCATTCGCGAAATCGAATTTTTCGTTCAGACCCAGCAGTTGATTTTCGGCGGCAAGCGGACGCGTTTGCGGGGGACGCGCACGCTCGACATGCTGGATGAGCTTGGCAAGGAAGGCTGGGTGACGCGCGATGCGGTCGCAGACTTACGCGCGTCCTACCTCTTCCTGCGAGAAATCGAACACCGGTTGCAAATGATCGCCGATGAGCAAACACAGCGTTTGCCGAAAGACCAAGACACGCTTGCGCGCTTCGCGCGGTTTTGCGGTTATACGCGCAAAAGCCGCTTTTGCAGCGAAGTCACGCATCGCTTGCGGCTTGTCTCGCATCATTATGGGCGTTTGTTTGAACATTCTCCGAGGCTCGATGTGGCCGCCGGCAGTCTTGTTTTCACCGGCGCCGCCGATGATCCGGAAACGCTCGAAACCTTGTTGCGTTTGGGCTTCAAACATGCGGCCCTGGCCGCCGAGACGATCCGGGGCTGGCATTTCGGCCGCCGTCCCGCCGTGCGCAGCGCTCGCGCGCGCGAAAGCCTCACCGAATTGATGCCTTTGCTTTTGGAAGCCTTCGCGCGCTCGGGGGATCCCGATGCGGCGCTCGCCGGATTCGATTCCGCGCTCGCTGGCATGCCCGCGGCAGCCGAACTTTTTTTGGTGCTGAAATCCAATCCGCCAATTTGTGAATTGTTCGGTGAAATTCTTGGCGGCGCGCCAAGACTTGCGCGCACCGTGATTGGCCATCCGCATGTGCTTGATGCCGCGATTGATCCGAATATCCTGAAAGCACCTCTCGACGAGAACGCGTTCAGGGCGCGCGCCGGACAAATCCTGAACCATAAATTCGAAACGGAGGAATTCCTCGACGCGCTACGTGATTTCGCACAGGAGGAATTATTTCCCATTGGCCTCCGGCTATGGTCCGGAATGATCGAACCGTCCGCTGCAGCGCGCGCCTATTCGGGCCTCGCGGCAAGCATCGTCGAAACCTCCCTTGTTCAGGTCGAGCAAGACTTCTCCCATGAGCATGGGCGCGTGCCGGGAGGCAGGCTGACTGTTTTGGCGCTTGGCAAGCTTGGCTCGCGCGAGATGACAGCGGCTTCGGATCTCGATCTGATCCTTATCTATGATTTCGATCCCGCGCGGCCGGACTCCGCCGGTCCGCGTCCTCTCCATGCGGTGCACTATTATACCCGGCTAGCGCAGCGGCTTGTCTCTGCCCTGACCGTCGCGACGCGGCGGGGACGGCTATATGATGTCGATATGCGGCTGCGTCCTTCCGGCGGCAAGGGACCGCTCGCGACGCAATTTTCGAGTTTCGTCGATTATCAATCTAGGGAAGCGGAAACCTGGGAGCATATGGCATTGACCCGCGCCCGGCCGATCGCCGGCGATTGGCAACTCGGCGTGCAAACCAGCGATGCGATCCGCGCCGTGCTCACCCGGCAGCGCAGCGATGTGTTGGCCCAAGATGTTTATGAAATGCGGCGCTTGATCTCGCAGGCGAAGGGGGACAGCGATCCTTGGGATCTCAAGCTTGCGGCCGGCGGGTTTATCGATATCGAATTCTTGGCCCAATATCTTTTACTGCGCCACGCCTACGCCGAACCAAGCCTCGTTTGCGGCTCGCCTTTTCTCGTGATCGGGGCAGCGGCAAGGTGCGGCATGCTCGAAGCTCCGGATGCGCGCATTCTATTGGACGCATACCGGCTTTTTACGGATGTGACACAAATCCTGCGCCTGACCTTGGACACGGGGACCAACCCGCGCACCGCGAATGAAGCGGTCAAGCGGCGCCTTGCCAAATGTGCCGAACAGCCGAGCTTGAGCGCGCTCGAAAGCCGCCTTGACGACATGCGCACAGAGGTGCGCGGTGTCTTCGATAAGATCTTGTCACCGCGATGAGACGCGCAATTTTTGCGGTTCCGCGGGCCGCCGCAAGGTGCCCGCCGCCAAACGCAGCTGTTGGCGCGGCACGTCGCGGGGCTCCGGCAAATGGACGAGGACGATCGTTCCATTGCCGACCGATGAACGAATCCGTATCGAGCCGCCATGCAAATCGACGAGCGAACGCGCGATGGCAAGACCGAGACCCGAACCCTTCATGCCATTGTCCAGAGTTCTATCCAATTGTTCGAAGGGCCGGCCAAGCCTCGCCAGCGGCGCGGGTGGGATTCCTATTCCGGTATCTTCCACATAGACGTTCAAAGCGCCTTGAACCATNNTCGGCATGGATGCGCTTGCCCGGCAAGGTTTCGGCGACGACGCTGATTTCCTTCTCAGTGGCGATCGCTGCAATCTCCGCGACCGCGGCGCTGACCGCAGTGTCGATCTCGAAGTCGGTCTTCTGAATCTGGAACCGGCCAGATTCGAGACGCGACATGTCGAGAACATCGGTAATCACGCCGAGCAGACGCTCGCCGCTTTGCAGGATGTGTTTGCAATAATCGGTATATTTCGGCGATCCCAAGGGGCCGAACGTCTCTTGCTGCATCGCATCGGCAAAGCCAATGATGTGATTGAGCGGTGTCCGCAGCTCGTGGCTCATATTCGCGAGGAATTCGGATTTGGCCCGGTTCGCGGTCTCGGCCTCGGCTTTTTGCTCCAAATATTTTTCCGCGAGATCGGCGAGCTGCTGCGCCTGCAATTCCAGGGTTTGCCGCGATTTGCGTAGATCGGCGACGGTCGCCATGAGCCGGCGCTCGGAGTCCATCAATTGCTCTTCATGGCGTTTGAGCGCGGTGATGTCGGTGCCGACCGAAACATAGCCGCCGTCCTTGGTGCGCCTTTCATTGATTTGCAGCCAGCGGCCATCGCCAAGCCGCGCCTCGTAGGTCCGCGCCCCGGCAAGCGGCCGTTCGCCGAGCGCGATTTGCGTCTGAATGACGGGGGGCGTTCCTTTCGCCATCACTTGCACATAAGGCGTTCCGGCGGCGATCGCATCATTCGAGAGATGATGGAAT
Source organism: Methylocapsa sp. (assembly GCA_003162995.1). Classification (GTDB taxonomy): domain Bacteria; phylum Pseudomonadota; class Alphaproteobacteria; order Rhizobiales; family Beijerinckiaceae; genus Methylocapsa. The sequence goes on from PLUZ01000194.1 coordinate 15,346, forward strand.
TTCTGGAACTTGGAATTGCACATGACGAGACGGTTGTCGGCGTCCCAAAGAACGAAAGCCTCCGATACGGTCTCGATGGCATCGCGCAGGCGCAAATCGGCCGTGGCGGTGCGCTCCGCAAGGGCTTTTTGTTCGGTGATGTCGACGGCGATCCCCACGAGGTGCGGGGGAGAGCCCGCTCTTTCCGGCACGAGTTCGGCGCGCGCCCGCAGCCAGATCCACTCGCCCTTCACGTTCTGCATCCGGAAAACATGATCAATCGAATCCGCTTGCGAGCTGGCCAGCGTCTCGGCCATTGCCGCGAGGTCGCCATCCTGCGGATGGACCAGCGCATTGATATCGCCGAAGGACAGAAATTGGCCGGCGGCTGTCATGCCAAGGATCTCATACATCGAATCCGACCAATAGATTCGCCCGCGCGCGAGATCCCAATCCCAGAGACCGCAGCGTCCCCGGCCGAGCGCCGCATCGACCCGGGCCTGCATCCTTTCGCAGAGTTGATTGGCATCGCGGGCGCGCGACGCCTGCCAGAAATAGGCAAGCGCCAGGGCGATCAACACAACAACCGTGCAGATGACCAGCACGGCGGCGCGAAAACTCGCCGCTTCCCAGTCCGCGAGGACTGCAGCCATCGGATAAACAATGGCAACTTGGCCGAAAGGGGGATCAAGCGTGCGCACACCCGCCAAGGCATCCGAACCGTCCGCCAGCTCGATGCGCAAGACACCGGCTTTTTCGGCGAAAATCGTCAAGGGCTGCGCGGGCCCCAAATAGTCGTTGAGCGTGCCGTTGGCGCCGATGAAGGCGGGTGCGGCGCCGATGATGTTGCCGGCGGCGTCTGCCACGATCACCTGCTGGCGGCGCGCCAAGGCGCGGGAAGGCACCGCCTGTGCTAAAGCCGCTGAGAGATCGGTTTTGGGCTGCTCCCGGAACGCAGCATTGAGGTTGCTGCTTATGGCGCCAGCCGCCAATTCAAGGTCGTCGAAAGCGTCTGTGAGGGCGCGATCATAGGCATCGCGCGTGATAACGATGGAGATCGCGACGAGGGCGCCGGCAAACAGCGCCACCATGGCAGGAACCGCGCGGCGGACCCAGATTTCGAGATGGGATATACGTAAGACGGAGAGTTGCTGTGCCGTACAGCCAAGTTCCTGCAATGCCCCTGCACGTGCAGAAGCATGCGCCGCGTTAGCGTGCGCCATCTCGGGCCCCCTCGAAACTGACCGGAGTGATGTGCCGCACCTCTCCGAATCGAGCCTATGAGAGTCTCACTTTTATGTTTTGTCCAGAGATTAATTAAAAGTGAACGCAAATTTGATCGCTACGTTAAAGATGGCCGCCGCCAAGCTCCTGGCGGAAACCGCGGCCAAGGTGACGCGCACACGAATGTTCAAAACATGCTTCAACGCTTTGGGTTTGAGCTGTCCGCGGGTAGTGTGTCATCGGTTTGAATTTCTGCAGCGGGGGGGGGAAGCGGTTATTCGATCAAGCCACCAGAATGTCGCCAGTGCGCCAAGAGCTGCCGTTGAAGACGGATGACCGGGTGCGACCCTATAATCCGATGAGCGGTCACTTCATCCGCGTTCTGGTGGCGGCCCTGCTGGGCAGCGCGGCTACAGTTTGATATGAAGAGCGCGTATGTAGAAGGGTGCGAGAGTCGGCGATCACGCCTCATCCCGGCGGGGATGGCGGGCCAGCGCTTCGTCCGATGCAAAATAAGGTGTAGAGGGAGTTCGAAATGACTAAGGGCGGGTGGTTCAAGACATTCATCATCGCAGCCTTGGTGGCGTTCGTGGGAACGGCCACCGAAGCGGGCGCCGCGCAATGCGGTAACACGGCGGCAGGCTTCGAGGCGTGGAAGAGGCAGTTCGCCGATGAAGCGAGGGCCAAGGGCGTCAGCAGCTCCGCGATTGCGGCCCTCATGGCGACGAACTATGCGAACGCAACCATCGGGGCTGACCGTGGCCAGCATGGCTTCCATGTGTCGCTCGATCAGTTTCTCGCCAGGCGTGGCGGCTCGGTCATTGCGTCGCGCGGCCGCGCGCTCAAGCAATCCAATGCGGCCCTTTTCGCGTCCATCCAGCAACGCTACGGCGTCCCGCCGGGGCCGCTCATCGCCATTTGGGGAATGGAGACGGGCTTCGGGAGGGAGCACGGGAATCAGAACACTCTCTCGGCTGTGGCTACTCTCGCCTATGACTGCCGCCGCTCGGCCTATTTCACCGACCAGCTCTACGCAGCTCTGACGCTGATCGATCGCGGGGTTCTCACGGCAAGCACGCGCGGCTCCATGCATGGCGAGATCGGCCAGACCCAGTTCTTGCCCAAGACCATCCTCGAATACGGCACCGGTGGAAGTCTCGACACCCCATCCGGCGCGCTGTCCTCGACGGCAAATTTCCTCAGGGCCCATGGCTGGAGCGCGGGAGCGGGATACCAGCCCGGCGAAGCCAATTTCGGAGCGATCCAGGCATGGAATGCGGCTCCGGTCTATCAGCAAGCCATCGCGATTGTTGGCCGGCAGATTGACGGAGGGCGCTGAAGGGTTGCATCGGAAATCCGGCTGGTTGCTGCGCGTCCCCGTCTGAGCACAACGCGAGACCAATCGGTTAACGTCTCTCAACGAATCCGGGCGCGGGCTTGATCTGCGGCTCGAACGCAGCCGCGCGGATCGAAAAATAGCCCTCGCAGGAACCCTGCGGGGCTGCTGGCTCTAGGGCATTATGGCACCCTAGGCTTGAGGCAAGGCGTATCGAGCGCCGACTGCAGCGTCCGAATTGCGTCCGCACCCGTCGACGAGACCTCTGAGCCGCTGAAGCCCGCTCTAAATGTTTCTGGTCACGAGCACGATGGCAAAACCGTCGTGGCCCTTGGCGCCGACGGTTTGGATCGCCGTGGCGCTGACGCGCGGTTCAGCCGCGAGCATCTCATTGAAGCGGCGAATCCCCTGGATATCGGGATCGCTGCTTTTAGCGTCGATCACCCTTCCGTCGCGCACCACATTGTCGACGATGATCACGCTGCCCGGCTTCGACAGTTTGAGGGCAAAGCTGAAATATTCGGGGATGCTTTGCTTATCGGCATCGATAAAAGTGAGATCGAAAGCGCCGCCGCCCTCGGCCGCGATCCGTGGCAGAACCTCCAGACCCAGGCCCACGCGCAAGTCAACGAGACTGCCCACGCCCGCGCGGAGAATATTGGCCCGTGCAACGTCCGCGTGCTTCGGGCTGGCCTCGATCGTAATGAGACGGCCGCCTTCAGGCAGAGCCCGTGCCAGCCAGATCGTGCTGTAGCCGCCGAGCGTGCCGATTTCCAGAATTCTGCGCGCCCCCTGGATTCGCGCCAGCAGATGCAGCAGCTTACCCTGGCTCGGCGTGACATTGATCGGCGGCAGTCCGGCCGCGGTGCTGGTCTCGATCGCGGCATCCAGCGCCGCATCGGGCGGCACCAGCAAGCCATCGATATAATGATCAACCGCCGTCCAGAGTGGCTCGGTCATGGCGTATCCTCAGGCATCACGAGGGAAGGTCAGGCGAGCGAGCGCTCGGCGATGTCTTTCACATCGGGAGACAGAGAAGCCGCGCCGGCGACGCGGCGGAGCGCGCGTTCGGCAAGGGTCCGGCGGTTTGCTTCGAGCGTGCGCCAGCTTTTAAAGGCCGAAAGAAGGCGCGCCGCGACCTGCGGATTTTTCGCGTCGAGGTCGAGCACGATATTCGCGATGAAATCATAGCCGCTGCCGTCTTTCGCGTTGAACTGAGTTTGATTGAGGGCCGCGAAGGACCCCGCGAGCGAGCGCATCCGGTTCGGGTTATGAAACGAGAATGCCTTGTGTTTCATGAGCGTCTTGACCCGGTTGAGGGTGCCCGCTTCGGGGATCATGGCCTGCAAGGCAAACCATTTGTCGATGACGAGCGGCTCGCCTTCATGGGCGTGGTAGAAGGCATCGAGCGCGTTTTCGCGCTCTTGCCCTTGAATATGCGCGAGCACGCCGAGCGCGGCGATCTCATCCGTCATGGTGGTTGCGGTTGCAAGCTGGCGGGTGGCGAGCAGCGCGCCTTGGACCTGGTCCCCCGCGGCGAAAAGATCGAGCGCGGCATTGCGCAAGGCCCGCCGCCCGGCGGCAATTGCATCGGGCGAATAAGGGCCATCGCCGGCGAGCCTTGTGTAGGTCGCGAGCAGCGTTTCCTTGAGGTCTTGTCCGATCGCCTTGCGCAGAGCCTCGCGGGCGAGGTGGATCGCGTCCGGATCGACATCCTCGCCGATCTCACGCGCCATGTCGGCTTCGCTTGGCAAAATTATTGCCTGAGCGGTGAAGGCCGGATCGGCGCTTTTTTCGATGACGATGCGAAGGGCGCCGCTGAAGTCTTTGTCCACATGGGGCGCGTCCCCGGCGCGGATGCGGCCGGCCGAGCGCAGGAGTAGACGCGTGGCATAGGCTTGCGCCGCTTGCCAGCGGTTGAAACCGTCGCTGTCATGCGAGATGAGCGTGATAAGGTCGGCTTCGCTTGCCGCGGAATCGAGCCGCACAGGCGCCGAGAAGCCCCTGAGAAGGGAGGGAACCGGGCGGCTAGGCACATCGCGAAAAGTGACACGCCGCCGCACTGTCGAGAGCTCGATCACGCCGTGCGACAGCTCCGCCGCGCTGGCGCCATCTTGGGTCCCTGTGCGCAGTTCGATGTCTCCCAGGCCTGGAATGACGAGACCGAGCGCGACCGGAATGACGAAGGGCTCTTTTTTGTCTTGGCCGGGGGTGGGTTTGCAGGATTGCTCGAAATCGAGTGTGAAGGTTTTCGCATTTTCGTCGTAGGATCCGGCAGCTTCGACAAGCGGCGTGCCGGATTGATGATACCAGCGCGAAAACTCGGTCAAGTCGCGCCCGGATATTTCAGCGAAGCAGGAAATGAAATCCTCGATCGTCGCCGCCGTTCCATCGTAACGGTCGAAATAAAGATCCATCCCTTTGCGGAAAGCATTGTCGCCAATAAGCACCTTCAGCATGCGGATGATTTCGGCGCCCTTTTCATAGATCGTGGCGGTGTAGAAATTGTTGATCTCAAGATAAGTGTCTGGCCGGACATTATGGGCGAGCGGGCCGGCGTCCTCGGCAAATTGTTGCGCCCGCAAGGTGCGGACATCGCCGATCCGGCGCACCGGGGCCGAGCGCATGTCGGCGGAAAACGCGTGGTCGCGGAAGACGGTCAGCCCTTCCTTGAGGCACAGCTGAAACCAATCGCGGCAGGTGATCCGGTTTCCCGTCCAATTGTGAAAATATTCATGCGCGATCACCGCCTCGATATTCGCATAATCGGTATCCGTCGCGGTCGCAGGCGAGGCGAGAACATATTTGTCGTTAAAGACGTTCAGCCCCTTATTCTCCATCGCTCCCATGTTGAAATCGGAGACCGCCACAATGTTGAAAACATCGAGATCATATTCACGCCCGTAGACCTCTTCGTCCCAGGCCATGGCGCGTTTCAAGGAGTCCATCGCATAGGCGGCAAAGGGTTCCTTGCCATGTTCGACATAGATCCCGAGCGCGACCTTGCGGCCGGATCGCGTCGTGAATTCGTCAAAGATCGAGCCAAGATCGCCGCCGACCAGGGCGAACAGATAACTCGGCTTTGGATAGGGATCGTGCCACACCGCGAAATGGCGTGGCGTTCCCTCGATTTTGCCGCTGGCGATCTTGTTGCCGTTGGAGAGCAAGATCGGCGCCTCGGAAAATTCCGCCTCCAGCCGCACGGTGTAAACGCTCAGCACATCGGGACGGTCGAGAAAATAGGTGATGCGCCGAAAGCCTTCCGCCTCGCACTGCGTGCAGTAGACGGAGCCAGAGCGGTAGAGACCCATCAGGCGCGTATTGGCAGTGGCATCGATTTCGGTTTCGATTTCGAGGACGAAAGGGCGCTGCGGCGGCGCGCTCAAGGTGAACTGGTCCGGCGTCACAAAACCATCCCACGCTTCCGATTCGTACAAATCGAGAGGGCGGCCATCGAGCGCGATCGTCTTTGGGGTTAATCCGTCGCCGTCGAGGACGAGGGCGGCATTGGGGCGGCCTTGCGGGTTCGGGCGGATGGCGAGCCGGGCCAGAACGCGCGCCGCCGCCGGGTGAAGCTTGACATCGAGATCGACCTTGTCGATCAAATAATCGGGAACCCTATAGTCTTTCAGGCGAACGGGTTCTGCGATATCGGTGCGCATCGAAACCTCTAGGATTAAACGGCAAGAGACAATTCTGGTATGGAACGATCGCGGCGATCATAAACACAAGGTCCGCAAGGCGCAAAATAGCATGTCCGGCGGCGCGATGGCTCCTTTTGCGAGTTTTCGCCCAGGCGGCGGGGCTTTATGACGCGTGGCAACCAAGGGAAAGAGTAGAATGGCTGGAATTTTCGGAAAGTCTTTGCGCATCGGGATCGCAATCGTGGCTTTGGCGCTGCCTCAAGCGGGATGGGCGCATGGTCCGTCGCGGCAGAAAGTCACGGAGTCGATCGTGATCGACGCGCCCCCCGCGAAGGTTTGGGCAACGATCGCGGATTTTCACGATATGAGCTGGCTTCCCGGCATCGTCAAGACGACGGGCGCGGGCGGCAATGAGCCGGACACCGCCACGCGTCAGCTGACTTTGGACAATGGCGCGACGATCGACGAAAGCCTCTACAAATATGACGCTGGGGAAATGAGCTATTCCTATCGCATCGACAATGTCGACGTGAAGGTGCTGCCGGTCAATAATTATTCCTCGACCATCGCGGTTCTTCCCGCCGAGGGCGGCAAAAGCACCGTCGAATGGCGCGGCGCCTTTTATCGCGGCTACCCGAATAATGACCCGCCGCCGGAATTGAACGACGAAGCCGCCATTAAGGCGGTTACGGCCGTGTACCGCAAGGGCCTCGAAAGCTTGAAGAAAAAGGTTGAGGCGGGCAAGTGATCGGCCTTCATGGGGTGGGCCGCCAAGTGAAGCCCGGCCAGGCGTTGGTGTTGTTTGCCGCCCTTTGCGTTTCCGCCGCCCTTTGCCGCGCTGCCAGCGGGGCCGAAGCCTTCATCACCGATCAAACCGGCGATGAGGTCAGCGTGCTCGATCTTGGCCTGAAACAGGTCGTGGCGCGGATTCCGGTGACCGGCAAGCCCGCCGGGATCGCCATGGCGCGCGATGGGGGCACGGCTTACGTCACAAGTCCGGAAGGCAAATATGTCTCGGTGATCGACACTGCGTCGCGCAAGATCACCGCGAAGATCGCGATCCCGGACACGCCGCTTGGGATCGCCGCCGATCCTTCGGGCGGCTTTATCTATGTCGCCGGCTTCTATCAGCCGCGCCTTTATAAGATNNGACCGCGACGACGATCAGATTTCGATCATCGATGCGAAAAGTTTCACCCGCAAAAGCACCGTCAAGGTCGGCGCGCATCCGTTTGGCGTGACGATCGACGCGCAAGGCGCGCGCGCCTATGCCGCGAATGTCGAAAGCAACGATGTGTCCGTCGTCGATCTCAAGGAGGCCAAGCTGCTTGGCACGGTGGCGGTCGGTAAGCGGCCCTATGCCGTCGCTCTCGCAAAGGGCCGCGGCTTTTCGACCGATCAATATGGCGGAACCGTCTCGGTCTTCGATCTTGCGACTCTCAAGCCCGTGAAGCGGATTTCCGTTGGCGACTATCCCGAGGGCATCGAAACCAGCGCAGACGGTAACAGTGTTTATGTTGTCAATTGGTTCTCAAACGAAGTCTGGGCGATCAATGCGGAAACGCTCGCGGTGACGGCGAAAATGCCGGCCGGCGACGGCCCCCGTGCCTTTGGGACTTTTTTGCGCGAAACGCTGTAAGTTTTGCTTTGTGGGTCATCCGAAATCGTTCCGCGTTGCGCCAGCCGCGGACACTTTAGAGATCGGCAAGGGCCATCCCTTCCTTGCATCGCCATAAAATGTGCTCTTTATTCCGGCACCCCACCGCTGCACGTAATTACCATTTTGCTGCTCTTATTGGACTATCGGCTAGTCATTATTTGGCCTTTGTAGCATGCTTAAGTTATAGCTTCTTCAATCTCCGGAGTCCTTGGGGGAACCGAATGAAGCATGTCGGAGGCGAACAATGACGAGTCACATCTTGAGTGAATCGCAGTCCCGCGGTTACGCATTACGCGAAACCTTTCTGCCACGAGCCAGTGATGCCGAAGTCGAGGCAGCGGCGCGCGTATTATGGTCCGACTGGGATCGAATGGACGACGAGGAGCATCGAGTGCTCCTCTTAGAGGTACACCGGGCGCTTGCCGCCGTTGCTGCATGCCGTGTTGGATCCGCTCCAAAAAGAGATTCCTGAGCAGTGGCTTGCCTTGGTCAGCTGTCTGAATAAACCAAACGGCGGCGACGTCAGGAAGGCTGCGGCAATGGCGGAGTGCCTTTCAGGCACTCCCATCGGTTGACGGGTTCCGGCTGATCCGCGCGAAGCGTGCTGCGACGATCCATCGCCTCAACAAAACGGCGAGGCGGGGGACGTCGTAGAGCTCGATGATGCGGCCGGCATCGGACCGGGGGCCGTTTTTCCCATGGAGTCAAAGGCAAGCAACTCCCGAAACGCGCCCGCAGCCAAATGTGTTTTTTGGAGTCCCGCCGCGAGGCCCTCACGCCGCCCCGTGCATCGTAGACTTCCGCACATAAAAGGCCGCGCCGAGATTCAAAACACCGAGCGCGGCGAGAAGCACCGGCTCGGTCACGCCGATCGTCCGGCTTTGCAGCACGGCGGTCGCGAGCACTCCGAAGACGATGAAAGCGGCGTTGAGGATATTGACGCCGCCGACAATCCGCGCGCGCCGGTCCGGCGCCGCGTCGGCCTGGATCGCCGTAAATAAGGGCACGACGAAAAGCCCGCCCGCGCAGGCGAGTGCCACGACATCGAAGGCGATGCGGAGACCCGCCCATGATGAGAAGAATTCGGTGAGCCCCACGTCCGCTGTTGCAATGGGCAGGAAAAATGTCGCCGTGCCGAGATCGATCAAAAACGCCGCCATGCCGATAGCGGCGAAAGGAACTGGCTTCAAATAAATGCGCCCATGCGCGATCACCGCCGCCGCGATCGAGCCGATCCCGATGCCGAGCGCGAACAGGGCGCTCACCGCCGTCTCGACCTCGATGCCGCCTCCCGTTTTGTTGCGGACGACGACCGGCACCAGCGAGAGGGCGATCGCGCCGCTCATCCAAAACCAGGAGACCGCCACGGTTCTTGTCCAAAGGGTGGCATCTTGCGCCACTTCGGCAATGAGGGCGAAGGTGGAGGCAAGGACATTGCGGTTCGCGCGAAGTCCCGGCGCCGCGCGTTCGGCCGAAGGAATAAAAAGACTGGCCGCGAAACAGGCGATGGCAATAACCATCAGCTGAAGGACGGTTCCTTCCGGCGCGCGTCCCTTCGCGGAGAGGCCACCCGCGATCAGTCCCAAAAAAATGGCGATGAAGGTTGCCGCTTCGACGAGGGCATTGCCGGCCATCAATTCCTGTTTGGCGAGCAGATCGGCAAGGATGCCATATTTGACCGGGCCGAACAAAGCCGAGATCACGCCGAGCCCGAACAAAGCCGTATAAAGCAGCGGCAAGGACGAGAAAAATAGGCCGGCGGCGGCAACAACCTGGACCCATATCTCAGCGAATTTGAGACGCCGCGCGAGCCAGGCCTTGTCATGCGCATCCGCCATTTCGCCGCCAAGCCCGGAGAGGAGCAGCGACGGCGCCATGAAAGCGCCAATCGCAAGCGTGATCAGGGGTCCCGCCTCGGTTTCGCCGAGCCTGAAAAGGATCAGCATGGCGAGCATGTTGCGCACGAAATTGTCATTGAAGACGGAAAAAAACTGGCACCAAAACAACCCCGCGAAGCGGCGTGCCCGCAACAAGCCGGCGAGCATGGCAAAAGGCGGGACCGTAGCCGGAACGTCGAAATTTTCGCTCATGTGTGCAAGGGCTCGGCGTGGCCGACGATTCTGACGATGATTGGAAAGGCGCCGCGCATTTTCCGGTCGAGCTCGTCGACGGAGTCATGCACTTGCCCGACGCTCAGCTCCGGGCTCACCCGGCAATGATAGTTGACGACCAAACCGTCCGGCGTTGTCCTGACCCGGACGCTATGCACATCGCGGATTGGCCCAGTTGCGGACATTTCCTCCAGGACGGCGGCGAGTTCAGCGCGGATTTCCTCAGCCACAGGATGGCCCTTTAATTGACGGGAGTCCAACGGTTCGATGTGGGTCTCGACTTCAATATCGGAGCCGAGTTCGCGGCCGATCTCCATCTCCAGTCCGGACGCGATCTCATGCGCATTGCCGTGCGCCATGGTGCTATCGAGTTCGATGTCGAAACTGATCGCCGTGCGTCCATCGATTTCCTGCATGGTGAAATGATGGACCGGAACATGGCGCTTGGCCGCGATCAGCAGAATCCGTTCGAGAATAGTTTCATCGTCGAGCGCGATCGGCCGCGCCGTGACCGTAAGCGCGACTTCGGGATGGCCGGCCGCGATGGCGGCGGCGACATTCGCCTCGATCGCGGCGGCTTTTTCGAGCGGCAAGGTGCGCGATACGTTGATCGCGATATCGCCAAAGACTTCGGCTCCAACCGGTCGCAGCCGGAGGGCCTCGACAGCGATCACGCCGGGAACGGCTTGCACGATCGAACGGATTTGCTCGGTTAGTCCTTTCGGCGCCGCATCGATGAGCGTGTTGACGGTGCGCCGGCCAATATTGAAGCCCGCTACGCCGATGAAACCAGCAAGCCCCAGCGCCGCCAGCGCATCGCCTTCCGGATAGCCGTAAAGTGCAGCGGTGATGCCGCAGAGCGCCAAGGCGGTCCCGACGATGTCGCTTGAGAAATGCAGCGCGTCGGCGGCAAGCGCGTCGCTTTTCGTTGCCGCGGCGATCCGCTTCAGCGAAAGCCAGCGCACGAAATCCACGAGCATCGAGGCGATCAAAACCGCGAAGACGATGGGCTCGGGTTCAATGCTGGTGTCGTGGCTCGTCAGCCGCGAGACCGCTTCGATCAAAATATAGGTGGCCAGNNCTCGTCGGCCGGTTTGTTCGCGATCCGTATCGCGAAATAGGTCATGACGGTCGCCGCCACATCGGCAAGATTATGGCCAGCCTCGGAGAGGACCGCCAAGGAGCCCGAGCTGAGGCCCGCGGCGAATTTCGCCACCGTCATCAGCGCGCTCACTGCGATAGAGGCAAGCGCCGCCCTTTCTTTGCGCTGCTGGTGGGCCTCGTTTATCGACATTTCCGGTTCCGTCGCCCTTGGCGTCCGCGCATCAGGCCCAATCGCTCTGCCAAGCATCTATCAGACCCTTGCGAGGGGCGGCAAGCGCGCTGTTTCGTGCTATACAAGCTGAAAAGAACATGTTTGGCTGATGGTTGTTCCAGCATCCGAGGGATGCGAGAACAACGCGGCCATGCCAGCCGTAGCATGGGATCGAATCATGGAATATCTGCACACGATGGTCCGCGTCACGGATCTCCCGCAATCGCTCGATTTTTTCACCAACAAGCTTGGCCTCGTCGAAACGCGGCGAGTCGATAATGAGGCAGGCCGTTTCACTTTGGTCTTTCTCTCCGCGCCGGGCGATCTCGATCGCGCGGCGAAATCGAAAGCGCCGCTCATCGAGTTGACTTATAATTGGGATAAGGAGGCCTATACGGGCGGCCGCAACTTCGGCCATCTGGCCTATGCGGTCGAGGATATTTACGCGGCATGTGACAAGCTCATGAAGGCGGGCGTCACCATCAACCGGCCGCCGCGCGACGGCGCCATGGCCTTCATCCGGTCGCCGGACAATATTTCCATCGAGCTTTTGCAAAAGGGCGAGCCCCTGCCAAAGCGTGAGCCTTGGGCTTCGATGCCCAACACCGGGGTTTGGTAGGTTTTGGCCTGCCAGCCTCTTCCATTGCAGCCGGGCGAACTGACAAAACTCGCGCCCCTGTCCGGCTCCGCCTATTTCCTCGATGTCGATGGCACGCTTCTTGAGATTAAGCCGCGCCCCGAGGATGTCGTGGCGGATGCAGACCTGCGTGCACTGCTGACGGACTTGGCTTGCGCCGCAAGTGGCGCGCTCGGCCTTGTCAGCGGGCGGGCAATCGACGATCTCGATCGCATTTTCGCGCCACTCATGTTTCCGGCGGTGGGCCAGCATGGCGCCGAAATCAGGTTTCCGGATCAATCGCGGCGCCTCCCCTCCCGCACTGCAATGGACCCGGTCCGGCAGCCGCTCGCGGATTTCGCCGCCGCCAATCCAGGCCTAAGCCTTGAGGACAAAGGCGCGGCGCTTACGGTCCATTTCCGGCAAGCGCCAGAACGCGCCGGCGAAGTCTTGGAATTTTTGGCCAAGCTCGCGCGTGAGAGCGGACTTGCCGTGCAGCAAGGCAAAATGGTTGCCGAACTCAAGGAAGCGCATCACGATAAGGGACGCGGCATCGCTGCCTTGCTTGCAACCACGCCTTTTGCCGGCCGCAAGCCGGTCTTTATCGGCGATGATTTGACCGATGAAAGCGGGTTTCACTTTGTCAACGGGCAAGGCGGGATTTCGGTGCGCGCCGGGGCCGCGGGGGACGCCACGCATGCACGCTATCTCCTGCGAGATCCGCGCGAAGTGCGCGGCGAGCTTCACCGGCTTTTGGCTGGTCTTAAACGCAAAGAGCTGAGGCCATGACACAAAGAGACGAAGAGATCATCCGTTTTCTCAAGAGCCGCAATGGCATCATCAGCATCAATATCGGCTTGACGGTTTGCGGCTTCATTTTCATCCTTCTCACGGGCCGCTACGAGCTCAGCTTTTTCGTGATTGCTGCTCTTTTGCCGTGGGTGGAGTATTGGTATCGCCGCCGCAAAAAATGACCCATGGCGGATCTTATTCCGCGACCTCTCTCTGCCGGTAGCCGAGCCTCTCGTTCAGTGCCTCGATGAGCCGCGCCGCCGCTTCCGGGATCGCTGTTCCGGGCGGAAAAATCGCGGCGACTCCGGCGTCCCTTAAGGCGTCGAAATCTTGCGGCGGGATCACGCCCCCGATAGCAATCACGACGTCGGCGCGGCCCTCGCGGTGAAGCGCGGCGCGCAATTGCGGCATGAATGTCAGATGTCCGGCGGCAAGCGACGAGACGCCAAGGATATGGACATTGTTCTCGGCCGCCTGGCGCGCGGCTTCCTCGGGCGTGGCAAACAATGGTCCGGCGATAACCTCGAAGCCAAGGTCCGTTAGAGCCGAGGCGATCACCTTCTGACCGCGATCATGCCCGTCTTGACCGATTTTCGCGACAAGGATGCGTGGCGGCCGCCCGTCATTCTCCCGGAATGCCTCAACCAGACTTTTGACGCGCAAGATCGCTTGTGACTCCATACCCGCTTCTTGCGCATAGACGCCGGACACAGTGGCAATTTCCGCTTGATAGCGGCCGAACACTTTTTCGAGCGCGAAAGAGATTTCGCCGACCGTCGCCTTGGCCCTCGCGGCGCCGGCGGTAAGCGCAAGAAGATTTGCTTTGGCCCGCGCGCCCTCAGTCAAGGCATCAAGCGCGGCCCGCACTTGCGCCCCATCCCGCGCCGCCTTCAGCCGTTCGAGCTTGGCGATCTGCCGCGCCCGCACCACGCCCGTATCGACCCGCAAAATCCGGAGATCGTCGCTGGTATCCGGCTTGAACCTATTCACCCCGATCAATGTTTGGGTTCCGCTGTCGATCCGCGCCTGTGTCTTGGCTGCGGCCTCTTCGATTCGCCGTTTCGGAATCCCCGCTTCGATGGCCTTCGCCATGCCGCCCGCCGCTTCGATCTCTTCGATGCGGGCAAGTGCTTTCGCGGCGAGCGCGCCGGTGAGATGCTCGACATAATAGGAGCCGCCCCAGGGGTCGATGACGCGCGTCGTGCCGCTTTCCTGCTGCAGGAAGAGCTGCGTGTCGCGCGCGATGCGCGCCGAAAAATCGCTCGGCAATGCCAGCGCTTCATCAAGAGCGTTGGTGTGCAAGGATTGCGTTTGGCCTTGCGTCGCCGCCATCGCTTCAATCTGCGTGCGCATGATATTGTTGAAAACATCCTGCGCCGCGAGCGACCAGCCCGAGGTCTGCGCATGGGTGCGCAGAACGAGCGATTTGTCTGATCGCGGATTGAAATTTTTCATGAGCCTCGCCCAGAGGAGGCGGGCGGCGCGGAGCTTTGCGACCTCCATGAAGAAATTCATGGAGATGCCAAAGAAAAAGGAGAGCCGCGGCGCGAAGCGATCGACGTCGAGGCCGGCATTCAGCCCGGCACGCACATATTCAAGCCCGTCTGCAAGCGTATAGGCGAGTTCGAGATCGGCGGAGGCGCCCGCCTCTTGCATATGATAGCCGGAGATCGAAATCGCGTTGAATTTCGGCATATGTTGCGCAGTATAGCTAAGTATATCGGCAACAATGCGCAACGAAGGGCCGGGCGGGTAAATATAGGTGTTGCGCACCATGAATTCCTTGAGAATATCGTTTTGGATCGTGCCGGCGAGGCGCTCCTGCGCCACGCCTTGCTCTTCGGCGGCTACGATATAGAGCGCGAGCACTGGCAGCACCGCGCCGCTCATCGTCATTGATACCGATATTTCGCCCAAAGGAATTCCGGCAAACAGCGCCCGCATGTCGTCGATCGAATCGATCGCAACACCGGCCATGCCGACATCGGCGGCGACGCGCTCGTGATCCGANNTCTTCGGCGCTGGAGTAGCCCGCATATTGGCGGATAGTCCACGGCCGCGCTGCATACATCGCCGGGTAGGGGCCGCGCACATAAGGCGCGATGCCGGGAAAGCCATCGCAAAAGCTGAGCCCGGCAACATCGCTTGCGTGGTAAATGGGCGCGACGCTGATGCCCTCGGGTGTCAGCCAGGGCTCGCCGCTTGTGTCGCCGGACGCAACCGGCGCCGGAACCAATGCCAGCTTGGAAAAATCGGGAACGCGGCTCACGGGGCAAGCCTTCCGGCGGGATCGCGCGAGGGATAGGCCGGATTATAGTCCGCCCTATCTTACAACGCCATCATTGCCGCGAAAGCCGCGACTGGCGGCAAGCTCACCCTTGCCGCATCGCCCGCCACGACCCACCACATTGCATGGTAGACGAGGACCAGGTGCCTGAACCATACCCCTTCGCGACTCTTCCGGTCACCGTGGCGACCTGGCCCATTTTCTGGAATGCCAAGGCCACGACGCCACGTTGGTTGATCTGGCCGGAGGCCTCCATCGGCGTATCTCCGGCCGAGCTGACGCGTCCGCCGGAAACGGAAATCTTCCACTGATAGCTTTTGTCGCAATCACCATGCTGCGTGGTGATGTAGACGGCATAGACGCCGTCGGGATTTTGCATTGAAGTCAATTCGACTTGCGCATTTTGCGCATTTGCAGCGGTAATCGAAGCCGCTCCCATGAGAACGGCGGCGAAGAAACGCGAGTATCCTGCCGGAGTCATTTAGTGGTCTCTCTGTTAAGGCTGGTTTTATTTCGACTATTATATTCTATTATTATTTTTTAGCGTGGCTGTTACTGATGTGCTGCCGCCGCTAAGTCTTGTAAAATAGCCAGAGCATCGCGGCGAGTGCAAATCAATTCATTAACCCTAACCTCTAGCACAACCATTGCCGCCTCTTCTGGCTCTCGCCCGGTGAGAGTAATGCGTGCCGCCCCTGCGTCACGAAGCCGCACAGCAAAGTCCATTAAATTATGCGTCGAAACCGCGAGCGGTGCGCAAATACAAGCGACCTTGCAGCCGGAAGCGCGGAAAGATTCCACCGCTGCCTGTGCCGTTTCGAACCCCTCAATGCTCAAGGCCTCGATTCCCGCCGCCGCAAAAAAATGTGTGGCAAAGGCTGCCACCGCCGCGAAGCCCTGCGGTTCTCCAAGATTGGCGAGAAAAATTTTCGGCCGTTCCCCGGTTATATGAAATTGCGCGTCGGATGCCGCGCGCAATCTCTCATAAGGCTCGGCATCGCGCCGCGAGGGCAGGGCAACTGCATCTTGCGCCGCTGGACTTGCATTTTCTTCAACGGGCGATGGTGCGAGCACCTGGACCGGCGCTTCCGCGAGGAAGGGAAAGGCGCTCGTCCCGGTGATCGCAAGGCTGCGCTGCGCGATGGCCGCGCGCCGCGCCGCTGCCGCAGCAGCAATCTCCCTTTGCGGCACGCCGGCTTGCAGACTCTTGAGCATCCCGCCCTGTGCCTCAAAACTTTGAAACAAGCGCCACGCCTCTGCGCAAAGTGCATCGGTCAGCGCCTCGAAACTCCCGGCGCCGGCGGCGGGATCGGCGACCCTTGCGAGATTCGATTCCTGGATCAGAAGTAACTGTGTGTTGCGCGCGATGCGCCGCGCGAAATCATCGGGCAGGCCCAGCGCCAAAGTAAAAGGCAGGACGGTGATCGCATCGGCGCCGCCCGCGCCCGCTGCAAAGACCCCCATCGTCGCGCGCAAAATGTTCACCCAAGGATCATAGCGCGTCATCATCCGGAAAGCGGTCTCGGCATGCAGGCGGACCGGTTTCGGCGAAAGACCGCAGGCGGTCTCAACGCGTGCCCAGAGACGCCTCAAGGCGCGGAATTTGGCGAGGCTCAAGACTTCATCGGCATCGGCGGCAAGCAGAAAAGCGATTTCCGCGCGCGCCTCTTCAAGTTCAATGCCTTCTGCTTCGAGCATCCGCAAATAGGCGACACCGGTGGCGATCACGCAGGCGAGTTCTTGAGCTTCACCGGCGCCCGCCTCGTGATAGACCCGCCCGTCTGCAAGCATGAGACGTCCCGCAAACCCGGCGCCGCGCAACAGCGCCCGAGTCTCCCGCAACCCGCGTGCAGGCTCGGCGGGCAAGAGGCCGGAGCGTGCGAACTGTCCAAATGGGTCATGGCCGAAATCCACATCAAGCGCGGCCGAGGTCAAGCGGCGGTCGCGTGCGATCGAAGCAAAAGAAGGCGCGAGTTCGAGGGCCCGCGCGCCCGCGTCAACGCGCAGCGCAATGCGATCGAGATCGATCCC
>PLUZ01000372.1 GCA_003162995.1 Methylocapsa sp.
CCAGAGCTTCAACTTTCTGATGGCGCGCGGCGCCGATCCTGAGGCGCTGGCGGAAATCGAAGCCGCGTTCGAGGGCAGCTCCGACAGCGATCCGGAAATTCGCTATCGCCGCAAGGATGGCAGCGTGTTCTGGGCATCCATTTACATCAGCCCGGTTCGGGATGAGGGCGGTGATGTTGTGCAGCATTTCGCCTCGTTCGTGGATCTCACCAAGCATAAGCAGGAGAAAGACCGCCTCCGGTTTCTCCTGGACGAGCTGAACCACCGCACGCAGAACACGCTCGCCACCGTGCAGGCAATTGCCGTGCAGACCTTGCGCGGCGTGGTGGACAAGGAAGTGGTTGATGCCTTCGAGGGGCGCATTCTGGCGCTGTCAAGGGCCCATACCCTGCTGGGGCGCGAGAACTGGGACGGGGTGGGCCTGCGCGACGTGATCGAGCAGATATTGGAACCCTTCGGCCTCCAGGACCGCCGGGTTGCCCGTTTCGCGGTCGAGGGTGACGACGTTCGCCTCCCGCCGAAAGCGGCGTTGACCTTCGCAATGGTGTTCCACGAGCTGGCGACCAATGCAGCGAAGCACGGCGCGCTCTCGAACGATGCCGCCGGGCAGATCGACATTGCTTGGCAAATTGAGCCGACCCCGCAGGGTGACCGGATGCGGCTGCGCTGGCAAGAAAGCGGCGGCCCGCCGGTGACGCCGCCCGGCCGCGCAAGGGCTTCGGGTCGCGCCTGATCGAGAGCGGGCTGGCGCAGGAGCTGGATGGCGAAGTCCGCCTCGACTACGAGCCCGCAGGCGTGGTTTGCCAGATCGTCATGCCTGTCCCGCAAGGAGTTGAGTGGATGGAGCCATGACTAGCCCTCTCTCCGGCCGCCGCGTTCTTGTGGTCGAGGACGAGATGATGGTGGCGTGGCTGCTAGAAGACATGCTCGCCGATTTAGGCTGCGCGGTCGTCGGCCCCGCCGCCCACGTCAATCAGGCTCTGGCGATGCTCGACGCGGAGGCCATCGACGCCGCGGTGCTCGATATCAATCTCAACGGGCAAAAGAGTTACCCCGTCGCCGACGCGCTCGCCGCGCGCGGCGTGCCCTTCGTCTTTTCGACCGGTTATAACAAGGACAGCCTGCCAAACAGCTACCAAAGTTTTCCGGTGCTGCAGAAGCCGTTTGACCGGTTGAAATTGGGCGACACGCTCGCGAAATTGTTGACGCCAAATGAGCCGGGCGTCTGAGTCGTAATAATCATCATGCAACCTGGCTTCGTCCAACTTTTCCGAGAATCCCACACTCGCGCGCGTGAGCGCCTCCACGAGCCAAAAAGAACACATATTGAAAGTGCCTTCTTCTCCCGGGAGTCCGTCAATGCGGGGCTGCGGCGGATAGCGATATACGAGGCTGTCGCTGACGAGGCCCCCGCGGCCTGGACTTTCGAGGATGGCACTTATGGTACTGAGCATCCGTGGATCAGTGGGGGCCATGTAGAAGACTAGCGCCAATCGGGAGCACCTGCAGAAAGTAGCGGCCCGGTTACGCGACTATGCCAGGCAACTCGTGAACATTGTAAAACCATTAGAGAATCGGGAGTAATTGAGATTGCCATTCCAGTCACGCCCTCAGACGTATGGAATCCCACATTGCCGCGCGCGTTGCCGCCGCCCACAATCTCCCCTTTGCGGCATTTCGCGTCGTGGTGAACCCGGCGCACAGGCGGCTGCCGCACGCTGCCCTGGTGGCGCTGAAATTTGATGGCTCGCTTGCGTATGGTGCGATCGCGGGATCGATTTTGCGGGACCCACGCCAGATCCCGCAGTTGCTGCGGATCGCCCACGATGCGCAGGCGGCCTTCCTGGCGCTATTCCGCAGCCGAAAGCTCATCGCCGGAACCCTCGGCTTCACCGATTTCCGCGAGTTTTTGCTCGACGTGCCGGCTGAAGACGTACTCGGCGGGACGCTGCACAGTGAGCAATTTTGAACAGATCGTCGCTTGGTCGTCTGCTACTCAAGCATTGAGATCATAGGAACACCGTCCCCCAGTGACAACTGGCAAACCAACTGACAGGAGGGTCACATGGCTTGGGACCGTATCGAAGGTGATTGGAAGCTGCCCGTCGGCAAGGTCAAGGAAAAATGGGGCACGCTCACTGACGACGACATTGCTGCGCTTAACGGCAAGCGTGAGTGGTTCGACGGCAAGATCCGAGAGCTCTACGGCGATGAAAAGGTGCAGGTGAGGAGAGACGTCGGCGCTTGGCGCCGTAACCGTAGCCTCAATTCAGCGCGGCAGCGGTGAGTTGAGGCTTGGCACATAGCGCGCGATCCCGTCATCATCATTAGGCTGCCCATCACCACGATCTCGGCCAGCATGACGACGCTAAGAAGCACGCAACCACGGCTCTCGAACATAGTGGGACACCGCAAGATTATTGCGTTCCGTGAGGTCGTTGGTCTGCATCATCGCTACGAACGTCGCGCCGCGTGAGCTATTGTGGCGACCGAACAGGCGGACCCATTTCGGCGTGGGGGCCGTTCGGCTTTTACAACTGTATTGCTCGGAATGCAGTGGCGCCAGAACCCACGCGTGCTGCCCAAGTCGCAGCGGCACCCTATGTTCTATTCGACCAATCAAAAATCGTCCGTCGCGATCTTCATCGGCAAAGCGATTCCCAGACCGGACAGGTTTTTGTGCAGGATAGGTTTTTGAGCAGGGACAGGGATAGGCGGCGCTGGAACTGTTACCGTGTCAAAGCCCGCGCATGCCGTTTGGTAACGTGTCAATGCCAAGCGGTGGTATAGTTTTCAAGATCGTACGGATCAGGCCAAGGCGTCCCCCCAGCGCGGAACGCTCGACGGCTACGGCTCGAGCAGCACCTTGATCGACCTATACGTCGCCTTTTCGCGCGCGGTGCGGAAGCCCTGGCGGAAATCCTGCATCGGCATCGTATGCGTCACGAGCGGGCCGGGCTCGACGCGGCGGCGCGAGGCGAGATCGAGGTAGAGCCGAAAGGCGTGGTCGCGTGCGCTGTCAACCGTCTCGATGCCGTATCCGCTCGCGCCGAGGATGGCGAGCTCCTTGAAGTAGATCGGCGTCCACTCGAAGCGTGCCGGCGTGGCGACGCCGACCATCACGAGCGTGCCATGTGGGCGCAGGATGCGGACACCCACCTCGAGCGTGCCGGCGGTCGCCACGGTGTCGTAGACGCGATCGACGCCGCCGTGTAGCCAGGGCAGGCCGCCCATCGGGCGCAGAAGCGCCGTCTCGGTGCGCTCGCCGATGGTCGCGATCAGCTCGCGCGGCGGAAGCGAGAAGAAATCCGTGGCGCCGATCGCGAGCGCCTTCTCACGCTGCGACGCGAGAACGTCGACGCCCCAGATCGTGACGCCCGGGTAGAAGCGCGACACGAAATGGATCAGGAGCATGCCGAGCGCGCCGCAGCCGACGACGACCACCGTCTCGCCCCGACGCGGAGGTGCTTTGTGCACGGCGTGCAGGCAGACGGAGAACGGATCGGCAAGCGCCGCTTCCTCGAAGGTGACATCGTTCGGAATTGGGAAGCAGGCGCTCTCGTGCGCCGGCATGTGCGTCGCGAAGCCGCCGGACAGATCGCGACAGGTGCCGTGATGGATGCCCGCCGAGAAGCGACCGCCGGTGAAGTTCTGACAGAGCGCGAGGTCGCCTGCCGCGCACGCCGCGCACGGCGGCAGGCCACGCACCGCGCAGGTGATCCATGGGTAGCAGGCNNCGCGATCGCCTTTCTTCACGTGGCGCACGTCCTTGCCGGCCTCGACGACAGTGCCGACGACCTCGTGGCCGAGTACGTGCGGGAAGGAGATCACCGCCGTCATCGGGTTGTCGAACGCGCCCTCGAGGTACGCCTGTTTCACGTCGCTGCCGCAGATGCCGCAGTAGCGTGTCTCGACGATCACCCAGTCGTCGCCAAGGAGTCGCGCGTCCGGCACGTTTTCGTAGACGAGCGGTCCGCCGCGCGAGAGGCCGCCGAACATCTTCCCCGCCGCGAAGCGCGGATAAGAAAAATGGAATGTCAGCGCCTTCATCAAGACACCACGAGGAGCGCAAGACCAACGGGCACGAAGAAGCCGACCTCAATCAAGAGCCCCCTCGACCAGCCGAGGTGTTGTACGCCGATTTGGAGCAGTGGATCGAGAACGGCGATCACGAGGAAGAAGCAGGCGACGCCACGTGCGAGCAGCTTGAGCATTCGCTTCGGCGTCACGCCCGCCAGTCTCGCAGGAAGACGCTCGGCCACCGAGACCGCGGTCCAGATCACGGACGTAAGCGCCAGCCAACCCAGCGCCTCCCACTGCTTTCCGAAGCGCACCATCAGCTCTCCCTTCCACCCCAGAATGAAGAGGAAGGCCCCAATGGTGACGGTCCAGAATACCGGCCGAACCCAGCCCGGACGTTGCCTCAGCACGTGGTCCAGAGAGACAGCCAGAAGAGGGATAAAGAAGATCCCAGCAAAGTAGCTTTGCGAGTACACTACCCACGGATCGGTGCGCGTCGCCCATTGCGCATCGAACCAGGCGGGGAACCAGACCCGCAGCTTGTGCGTCAGCAGCGAGACAGCGACGAGGTCGACGGTGATCACGGTGAAGAACGTGAGGAGAATCTTGCAGACGAACCAGACGAAGGGATCTGGTCCTGCAGGCGTCGTCACGTTGGCCGAGGATAACCAAATTCGAGGTCGCTTTGGATCGATGAGCATCGCGGCGTAAGCCATTGATTTTGTGCTAGACGGTCGGCGGCAAACTGGCTCTCTTGACAAGTAAAACTCGCCAAAGTGACAAGCCTTCCTCCACGCTCGTAGCCCGGACACGTCAAACGCTCCGTGATCATTGAGGTTCCGCTGCGTACAAAAACGGTTGGGAAAAATGCCGAGTTGATTATGATCAAGAGCTTGCCAATCTCTTCCGCTTTCTCCGCAGCACTATCAGCGCCGGCTGTCTCAAAGTCGTT
>PLUZ01000574.1 GCA_003162995.1 Methylocapsa sp.
TACGTCAGCGGGGCGCTTCTCGCCTTTGACATGGATCGCGAAGCATCGCCTTGTTAATGAACTGAGAGCAGCCTTACGAGAACAAGTAATCGTTCCGGATGATGCTTAAACGGTCGAGCCAGCTCATGACCGCTTCTGGCGCGACTCGNNCGAGTTCTTCTCTCC
This sequence comes from Methylocapsa sp., assembly GCA_003162995.1. Lineage (GTDB taxonomy): Bacteria > Pseudomonadota > Alphaproteobacteria > Rhizobiales > Beijerinckiaceae > Methylocapsa. The sequence continues at coordinate 166 of PLUZ01000574.1, forward strand.
ATGACCCAAAGGCGACATTAGGCGAAGGCGTGAACTCGACTCGCGTCAAATTAGGGCGCGTTCGGCCTGCCAACCACGATTTTCGTGATTCCTTGAGAGTCATAATTTCCACCGACGGCCCACGCAAATAGATAGTGTGGCAACGCCGGGTGCGCCGGGATTCGACGATTTGCGGATTTCACCGACATCTCTACAGGACGTGCTCTCTGCGATCATGGGGTAATTCCGCAATTGACTTTGGTGTTATAAATGAGGCGAGCAAAGCTCCGTGCAGCTCCAAAGCCTTCCATGCGCCATCAAAATGGAAACTCGCCATCGCACCCGTCGGAAATTTTCCACCGGCCGCCACTAGCAACTTGTTCAAGTCGGCGTTGGCAAGTTCCAGCGCAAGATCCTGCAGAGCCGGATTGTGACCGATCAGAAGCACAGATTTCGCGCTTTCCGGAAGGTTCCACAGTTGCTCCCATAGTGTTCGTCGCGCTCCTTCATGGATCTCTCTTACAAGGACGATCTTGGGCGGCTTTTTCGCGGCTTTGACAATGGGGTCGAGCGTCTGCTGTGCACGCACGGCAGTAGAGCAGATCACCAAGTCAGGCGCGATCTTCGCCCGCCTGAGATATGCTGCCATCATCTTAGCCGTTTGCCGGCCACGCTTGTTGAGGGGCCTGTCATGGTCGTTCAGGCCGAGACCTTTCCAGCTCGATTTGGCATGGCGTAGTAGATGAAGAGACTTCATCGCCTTCCTGCCTGGGTAGGGTCTGGACAGCGCCATCGCAGCAGCAGATGAATGGGAACATTCATAGCGTTGATCGACCAGTGCCGCATATTACGCTGATGGGCGCGACAAATCGAGCTTTGACGTTCCAGGCAAGCTCAAAATGAAGTTTTCGTCCATGAGCCCGGACGGCGTCCGACAGCCGGGAGGAGCATCGTTCGATATCAGGTGTTCAGCGATGGCCAGAGAGCTGAAGACGGTAAGGGAATAGCCGTCCAAAGTGATGATCCGAATCTCATACTGCTGTCCGCGGGCGTCGCGTGCTTCGCCCCACACCCCTGTCTGGCTTGCGTTGCATGTCGCGGCATCCGGCCCCTTCACATTTTCTCGATCTTCTTGAGGAGCCAGGACTGCACCAAAGATGAGCGCAGGACGAGCTGAAACGCATTTGTCAGTCGTGCGAGCGCCAGAGGCGAAGACGGTTATATTGGGGAGCCGGTGATGTAAAAAGGCGAGACAACGTCACCCCACGGAATAGGAATCGCTCGCTTTACGCCACACCCAAAATCGATGTTGCGCGATCCGCGTCCCAGTGGAAGATCCACGATCCGGCCGCCGCGGCGAATTTTCCCGACCACATAGCGGGTGTAGGATATTAGCAGATTGAGACTATCGATACCGCCTGTCCTGCGTCGTTGGGCGTGCTGAGGGCCACCCGGTTGAACGGCTATTTGAAGAGCCTAACCGCACGTCGTGCCAAAATTCCGAGTCCTCCAAAGACTCGTCCGCTAATATGGATCAGCCGCACGGCTTCCCGTTTAAACTCATCCGTGAAACGCCTTTGTTTGTTCCAACGTCGTTCCGGCGTGAGCCCGGAACGTCTGCCGTGGCAACTGGAGGTCAGCCCAAGGTTTTTCATTTTCTGTACTATTGAGACCGTCTCAAACGTGGGGCGGTAAGAGATCAGGGACTTTGTTGAGGCTGGGAACGAGATGAAGCGGCGCTCCACGGTAAGCGATCAAAGCGCTGGCGTTACCGTGGCATGGCAGCGACCCCAATGTTTTAGAGGATCTCATCGCCAATTCTTGAATGGATTTCTAGATAGGTTTGAGTTGAAATACCGAGGATCGTCGGAGACCTCTCTCCCGAGCCAAGGCGGATGTTCAAACGTCTCGCTCTCGAGAGACAATTCGATCTCGGCGACGATCAATCCGTCGTTTTCGCCATGAAAGACGTCGATCTCCCACACCTTGTCTCCGATTCTCTGCTTATACCTCGTCTTCTCGACGAGAGGGTGCTCGCACAGACGATCGAGGATGATCTCGGCGTCGTTTCGCGGAATCGGATACTCGAATTCGAATCGACTGACGTTCTCGGAAATTCCTTTCAAGGTCAGAAAAGCTTCGCTCCAGGCAACCCGCACGCGGACCACGCATTGCATCACCGATGACAAATAGCCTTGGCGGCAGGAGACACCCTCGCCCTCTGGCTTCCAAACATTTGGATCGACCAGAAATTTTCGTTCGATTTCGATGGCCATGTCTGTCCCCCCAACCTTCCGCTCCAACACAGGCCGCAACAGATCACATAGGTCGAGCCAACGCCCGCTTAAGACCTGCTGGAAAATTGATATTGGCGTGCAAGTCGAGCCCGAGCTCATGCAAGGCCTCGATAATACGCGCCGGCACTTCATCCTCGATGCAAAAGCTGTCCTGCATTATGACGCCGATACGCAGACGAACGAGTTCGGCTACACAACCGCCGAACATGAACTGACGGCGGCTTTTGCTCACCTGAACTGCTCGGAAAGTCGCGTTGCGGTCGACAATCTCCGCCAAGAACTCGTCCAAGGTATAAGCTCCGCGCTGTATTATGGGATGTGGCAGGTCCAATGCCGAGAACGCCGACTGTAAAGTAGGCGCGGACAGCGGAAAGGCGGCTTTGAACGCCGGACACCACAGCTCGATGCCGCTAGGATCGACCTGCACCAATCGCTTCACCTCGAGCACGGCGCCTCGGATTTTCGCGCTGAGCGGCGTTGCGGAATTCAGCAGATAGATCTCATCACTTTGACGCGGCGCAATCCGAACGGCCGAACCGATCTTGACATCCAGGTCAGCGAGGCTGGGGCTGAACGTACGCCATTCCCAACGTAGCGTGTCCTTCGTCTCGGGCCCGACCATTGGGGTCCCCTTCAGCCTTTGATGCAGATGAATGGCTTCAGATATGCGAGCTTTTTGCCAGACCCGCCTCATCCCCTGTGAAGAGGCCGCGCCGGGTGACCCCTAATCGGCGTGGGGGTCAACAAAAACAATGAGCAATATCAATGTAGAACTTTTTGACCCAGCGCCGATTCGGGGTCAAGATTCTGAGCCGATTCACATTCTGGATGACGAGAGTTGACCCATTTTAAGACATGGCGCCGAGTCTGAGAGCCATTTCTCCGGCGCAAGAAATCCGCTAAGTTATTGCTGCACTCGATGCGGGACGCGCCGAAATCGTCGCGTAGGAGCGGGTACCAAGCGCGGCATCGGCGGGCGTCGCATGTCAGTCAATAAGGAAAATCCGACACGCCACTCATGGGCGCGGTATGTCGAGATGGAAATGTTCCTGATATCAGCTTCATGATGCCCCTTCGAGGGCCGGTCCCGGATAGGGCACGTGCAACGAACCGACAAAATTGCTTTGACTTTATTCCCGCAGCTGGAGAGTCGATTGCGTCACCACCACGACGTACGGATTCCAAGTCGAAAGAAGCCAATATATCATTGCCCGCTTCGGTTGCACTGCGCCTGCGGGCGTCGCATCCCGGGTGAAACGGTCCATCACAAACGGTGCGTAGAATATGCCGGGCCATGGGTTCCCGTTTGGGAGCGTCCAGTAGTTGCGCCGCACCAAGCCCGGACAACCGGTGTCACTCATAATCAGAGTGCAGATGACACTGGGATCTTGCGCGGCGCTGAGCATAACGACCGGCGGCGACCACGGTCCCCACGGCTCGGGCGCAAAACGCGCTTCGACGGTCCAAGGGGCGCAATTGTAAAGCAGAAGCCAGGTGTGGAGCGGCGCATTCCACGTCACCGAATGCTCTCCGACGCGGCGTTCGCCCGGGGGCTGAGCCTCGTAGATTTCCGCGCCGGCGGGAGGCACCCATTGGCCGCTGACGTTGCGCCCGCTTTCCCATTGCTGGCGCGTGACCCAGACGGGATGCCCGGCTTCGCGGCCAGCGAAGAATGCCCACGTCTCCGGGTCACCAAATGTCTCGCGGGGTGCGATCGCCAGATACGGAATACTGGCGCGATATCGCGCCACGCCGAAGACCGCAATTCCGCGCTGCCGCGGGTTGAGGCGAAGCTCGATTTCAACCGGCGTTTTCGCCGCGCTCACGTAAACGAACCCGCTTGGCATGTGCAGGAGCGGGCGTGGGAATTGTGGAGGTATCGTCCCACGAAAGGCTACCGGATCCGCCGGCGACGCCTCTGCAAGCACGCTCCGTCCTACGCTGTTGTTCTCCGGCGTCTGGGCGCAGTCAGCATTCGCCGGAGGAAGACTGAGAGGAGTGCCTGGGTCCGGCGTCAGGACTCCCGGAAGCACGCAATGGTCCGTCCAGAAGAACGCATAGAACTTGTCGTCGAAAAACACGCCGCCGGACGGTACGTCGATCCCTGCTGTATCGGGGGGTGCACCGTCGGATGAGCGAATGTTTTCGGCGACGAAGTCGCGAGCAAAAGATCGAGGCAGGTATTGCTGTCCGGCAACGCTGTTCGAGTCGTCCAGCCAAGCGCATCGTCCGGCGGCACGGATGGTATGCTGTTAGGTGGGTGCCCGTTCGGCAAGGCGTCGCCAAACAGGAAATAAAGCGGGCCCGCGCCGCTGTCGACGGGGAAGCCGAGATCAACGGCGTCCAGTCCGAAATTCGAAAGGGTTTGTGCGGCCGTCGGCTGGTTGGTGGCCCAGTCGGTTTCGCCAGTGAACTGGCACACCTTCGTGCTAGATCCGACGAGCGAAAGCGTTACAGCATCGGCGTCAATGGGAAGGGTTTCAACCACGACGATAAAAATCGCTGCCAGCAATGCTAATGTGCGAGACATGCTCATAGGGCGCCCCCCTTGCTGTGACTTCGCACAAATGACGAAACGGCGCCGTCCACACTTCATCCACCGGATGAATCGCCGATCCGCTGAACTCTTTAATAGTATAGACCTAATAGTATAGGCCTCACCGATCGCCGCGTAAAGCTCGAGGACTTCGCTGTTTCGATTGACGATGTTGAGCGCGATTGGGATTTAACCTGCGATCGATCCCGCGAGGAGGGAGCGCGGGTCGACGCGAGCCGGGGTCTCGTCATCCGAACGTGGAGTTGGTCCCTGGCTTGAATCTTGAATCCCGCCCCCCCGTACCGTAGCAGTGATATCCGGATTTGGCGCTGAGGGTAAGTGCCAGGGTAATCGCATTTCAAA
>PLUZ01000107.1 GCA_003162995.1 Methylocapsa sp.
CTGCGCGGCGAGGGCGCGTACCTGCGCAACGACCGCGGCGAACGCTTCATGGAGCGCTACCATCCGCAACTCGAACTGGCGCCGCGCGACGTGGTGGCGCGCGCGATTGACAGGCATATGGCGGCGGGGCATCGGGTCTTCCTCGATGCGCGGGACGCTGTCGGCCGCGATTTCCCGCGCCGGTGGCCCGCCATCACCGGCTTCTGCCATGCGGAGGGCATCGATCCCGTCACGGAGCCTATTCCGGTTCGCCCGGCGGCGCATTATCACATGGGCGGTATCGCGGTCGATCTTGCCGGGCGCTCGTCGATCGAAGGTCTCTGGGCGTGCGGCGAGGCGGCGTGCACGGGCCTTCACGGCGCCAATCGTCTCGCCAGCAATTCCCTGCTCGAAGCGGCCGTCTGCGGCCGTTTTGTCGCCGAGAGCATCAAAGGGACCGCGCCCGGCCGCCGCCGCAAAGTGGAAGCCACCGCGCGGGCGCGGGTTTCCGCCGATCTCTATCCGGTGCGCAAGATTCTTACCAACGCCGCCGGCGTTCTGCGGAACGGGGATGATTTGGCGGCGGCGGCGGCTGAATTGCTGCCGCTGGCGTTGGCGGATGGAGACGCGAGCGATCCGGCCCGCGTGGGTTTGATGATCGTGATCGCCGCCCTGCGCCGCCGGGAAAGCCGCGGTGCCCATGCGCGAACCGATTTTCCAAACCGCGCCGTTTCCGCGCAGCGAAGTGTGCTGCGCCTCGGCGATGTCATCGCAGCCGCGCGCGAGCTTGCCCCTGAACGCGTCGCCTGAAACGAAAGCGTGGCGATGACTTTGGTGCCCCTCCGGCGGATTTTGATCGAGCCCTTGGTTCGTGGAGCACTTCTTGAAGATCTCGGCCGCGCGGGTGATCTCACTACGGATTCGATCGTGCCGGTTGAGGTTTTGGCGCGGGCAGCGCTGGTAGCCCGGGAAAGCGGCGTCGTTGCCGGGCTCGATTTGGCGAAACTCGCGTTCGCGCTGATCGACCCGGAGATTGCGGTGGAAATCGCAGCAAACGACGGCTCTGTGGTCGCGCCCGGCGCAGTGATCGCCAGAATTAGCGGACCGGCGCGCGGGATTTTAACGGCAGAGCGCACCGCCCTCAATTTCCTTGGGCATTTGAGCGGTATCGCGAGCGTGACGGCGTCCATCGTGGCGGCGGTGCAGGGCACCAAGGCCAAGATTGTCTGCACACGCAAGACGACGCCCGGTCTTCGCGCGGTCGAGAAATACGCCGTGCGCGCCGGGGGCGGGGCCAATCACCGCTTCGGCCTGGATGACGCACTCTTGATCAAGGACAATCATGTCGCGATCGCGGGCGGCGTCGTGCCGGCGCTGCGGCGCGCCCGCGCTGGTGTTGGGCATCTCGTCAAGATCGAAGTCGAGGTCGATACTTTGGACCAGCTCAGAGAAGCGCTCGGCGAAGGCGCCGATGCGGTGCTTCTCGACAATATGAGCTTGGAAATGCTTGCCAAGGCGGTTGCCATCGTCGATGGCCGCGCGATCACGGAGGCGTCGGGCCGGGTGACGCCGAAATCGGCGCCTTCCATCGCCGCGACGGGGGTCGATCTGATCTCGATCGGCTGGCTGACCCACAGCGCGCCCGTGCTCGACATCGGACTCGATTTCGAGGCATAGCGCATCCCCCTTGCCTAAGAACCGGGCCTATGCGACATACGCCCGCGTTCCGAAACATCGAAATTTGCTCCGGCGGAAGCTGCGGTAGCTCAGTGGTAGAGCACTCCCTTGGTAAGGGAGAGGTCGAGAGTTCAATCCTCTCTTGCAGCACCATTTTTCCTCATACTTTCAGAGCTTTAGCTCTCACCCTCTCCCCTTTCCCCCATGCCTGAAATGCGAACAGATAGCGAAAGCCCCCCAAAAAGTGGGGGAATTTTGGGGGAAACTGTTCACATGGCGTTCTCATACCCCAAGCCCATTTAAGGGTCGGATTTGCGAATCAAATTTGTGTGAGGAGAGGCGTCGCCGCGATTCCTGTCCCGAGGACATGAATCCGGTCGCCGAATTTATGCGGGTTCGCCGATACCCCGTCGTCACCTGCCTTTGGAATAGCTTCGAAGGTTGCGCGGAAAATAGTCCCTCGGTCAAAATCTTTTCCGGGGAGCAGCTTTTGCCTGAAGATGGTAGAGTTCTGCCGTGTTGATGAGGTTTGCGCCGTCAGCCGACTTGTCGGTAGTTTTCTGGACCGAACTTTTCACTTCCGCCGACGGCGTCACGTCTTGTACTGATGGGAGTATTGCTACGCGCGGTTTCGATTTATAATTCTGCTGGGGCGTCAGACTTGGTGAGGCTGAATTTCTTCCGCGACGCCGTTGTGAAAGGAAGCTTAAAGCGATGATGGCGAGGGCGGCGCAACCTTGCAAGTAAGGAGTCCGATCAATGGTATCAGAGATTTAACCGGCGAAAGTCCTTGAATATATCGAATCAATCGTGGCGGTAGGTGTTTTATCTATTGACGGCATGGGTTTGGCTCCAGCCAAATCCACAGCAACAAAAAGTTGACTTAGAGACAATAGCGATATCATAACTAATACTTTACATCCGTCGATGCCGCGCATTTTATTGCTCAAAATTATCAGCCAACTGAGAGCCCGACTCGAAATTCAAGCGGAGGCGATTTTCGCTCTGGCTATCCTTCGCATGAGTAGGAAAGCAAGGGCCAGTTGCAGCCATGCGAGCGAGGATTCGATTGTCGCCTCGAAATCTTTCGACAGGCGTCGCGCGCGATTGATCCATCCCAGTGTTCTTTCGACGACCCATCTTTTCGGCAGGACGATGAAGCCCGTGACTTGTTTGTCCGAGCGTTTGACGACCGTGATGGAAATGCGGCT